>JADLCW010000195.1 GCA_020847015.1 Thermomicrobiales bacterium
AATAGCCGCAGTCGGGCCAAGGCGGAGGCCAGTGGTCTCACGGTGCTGACCCCGGCCGAGGCCGCCAAGACGGCCGACGTGGTCATGCTGCTGGTGCCGGATCACGTTCAGAAGAAGGTGTATGAGGAGGCCATTGCGCCGAACTTGACGCCGGGTAAAACGCTGATGTTCGCCCATGGCTTCAATATCCACTTCGGGGCGATCGCGCCACCGGAAGGTGTTGATGTCTCGATGATCGCCCCCAAAAGTCCCGGCCACCGGCTGCGGGAACTGTATGAAGAGGGCGTCGGGGTGCCGGCCTTGCTGGCCATTCAGCAAGACGCCACCGGCAATGCCAAGCAAGTGGCGCTGGCCTACGCGCGCGGTCTCGGCTGCCTGCGAGCAGGGGTGCTGGAGACCACGTTCAAGGAAGAAACCGAGACGGATCTCTTCGGCGAGCAGGCCGTGCTCTGCGGCGGCGTCAGCCACCTCATCGAAGCAGGTTTCAACACGCTGGTGAACGCCGGCTACCAGCCGGAGATCGCCTACTTCGAGTGTCTGCACGAGCTAAAGCTGATCGTGGATCTGATCTACGAAGGCGGTCTCGGCTACATGCGCTACTCGGTCAGCGACACCGCCGAGTATGGCGACTACTACGCTGGGCCGCGGATCGTCGATGACCACGTCAAAGCGGCGATGCAGGAGTTGCTGGGTCGCATCCAACGCGGTGAATTCGCCGAGGAGTGGATCGGCGAAAACGAGGCCGGGCGCGGCCGCTTCATGGCCATGCGCAAGGCTGGAGCCGAAAGCCAGGTGGAGCAGGTCGGCGGCGAATTGCGCAAGATGATGACCTGGCTGGCCCAGGGCAAACCGACGGCGCAGGCCGTATCCCAGGGGTAGAAACGACATGGACGAGCCAAGGGCGCCTGGCGTCCGCGACGGGCGCCGCATTCTGGTTTTCGACACGACGCTGCGCGACGGTGAGCAGTCGCCGGGAGCCACGCTGACGTCGGACGAGAAGCTGGAAGTGGCCGATGCGCTGGTCGCGCTTGGGATCGACGTGATGGAGGCTGGGTTCCCAGCTGCCTCTCCCGGCGATTTCGAGGCCGTGCGATCGATCGCCGCTCGGGTCAAGGGCGTGGCAGTTGCCGGTTTGGCGCGCTGCAACGCCAAGGACATCGAGCGGGCGGCGCAGGCCGTGCGCGGAGCGGAAGCGGCGCGCATCCATACCTTCATCGCCACCTCGGACATCCACCTCCAGCATAAGCTGCGGATGAGCCGGAACGAGGTGCTGGAGCGCGTGGACGCCATGGTGCGGCTCGCCAAGAGGTTCACCAGCGACGTCGAATTTTCGGCGGAAGACGCGACGCGTTCCGATCGCGACTATCTGGTCGAGGTCTTTTCGCGGGCGGTTGCAGCCGGGGCGACGACGCTGAATGTGCCGGATACGGTTGGCTACACGACCCCGCCGGAATACGCCGCGCTGATCCAGTATCTGCGCGAGCGCGTGCACGGGGCCGAGGATGTGGTGTTCTCGGTTCACTGTCACGACGACCTGGGGATGGCCACCGCGAATACGCTGGCGGCCGTGCGGGCCGGAGCCACGCAGGTCGAGGTGACCGTCACTGGCCTCGGCGAGCGCGCCGGCAACACCTCGCTGGAAGAGGTGGTGATGGCGCTGGCTACGCGCGGCGACCGGTTCGACGGGCGGACCGGCATCCATACCGAGAAGTTGGTGCCGGTCAGCCGGCTGGTGAGTGGGCTGACCGGATTGGCGGTGCAGGCCAACAAGGCGATCGTGGGCGAGAACGCCTTTGCCCACGAGGCCGGCATCCACCAGGATGGAATGCTCAAGGACCGAACGACCTACGAGATCATGAATCCCACCGATGTCGGGTGGGAAGGCACCAAGCTGGTCGTCGGCAAGCACTCCGGGCGAGCAGGATTCCGCAACGCTCTGCAGGAAGCCGGTGTCCGCCTCGATGAGGAGCGGCTGAACGAGGCGTACCAGCGGTTCCTGGAGTTGGCCGATCGCAAGAAGTCGGTTACTGCGGCCGATTTGATCGCGCTGGTGGACGATCAGTTGGAGGCGGAAGGCGCGCCGGTGCGCCTCATCCGCTGGAACGCCAATATCGGTTCCGGCGGCTCGGCGACCGCGAGCGTGGTGGTCGACAAGGGCGGTCAGGAATTCGCCGGCGACGGCGAGGGCAACGGCGCAGTCAATGCGCTGCTGCAGGCGATCGACAATGCGGTCGGCATTCCCTGCGAGCTGGAGGAATACACGGTCGAAGCGGTCACCCCCGGCG
Organism: Thermomicrobiales bacterium; assembly: GCA_020847015.1. Lineage (GTDB taxonomy): Bacteria > Chloroflexota > Chloroflexia > Thermomicrobiales > UBA6265 > CADCWF01. The sequence continues at coordinate 2,286 of JADLCW010000195.1, forward strand.
AAGATGCCCAAGGGCAGGTGCGGCTGCGGGTGCGCGCCAATGGCGGCGTCTACACCGGGACCGGGCTGGCCACCGATGTCGTGGAAGCCAGCGCCCGCGCCTATCTGGCGGCGCTGAGCAAAATCGTGCTGGGAGCGGAGACGGCCGTGATTCCAGGACCAGTTTCCGCCGTCTCGCGCTGGACATAACGCATCAATTGCGCGGCGAGCGCCTTGGCCCGCCGCGCTGGAAGGGCAGACGCCGTGTCTGATCGGGGTACACCGCGGACCTTGAGCGAGAAGGTGTGGGACCGCCACGTCATCCACGCGGCGGAGGGTGAGCCGGACCTCCTCTACATCGACCTCCACCTGGTGCACGAGGTCACCTCGCCGCAGGCCTTCGACGGGTTGAAAATGGCGGGACGACCGGTCCGTCGAACCGATCTGACGGTGGCCACCGCGGACCACAATGTGCCGACCGTCAATATTCTGCAGCCGATCGCCGACCCTGTCTCGGCGACCCAGGTTTCCACCCTGTCGCGCAACTGCGCCGAGTATGGCGTCAAGCTGTACCCGATGGCCGACCCCGGTCAGGGCATCGTCCACGTCATCGGGCCTGAGCTGGGGTTGACCCAGCCGGGTATGACCATCGTCTGCGGCGACAGCCACACCAGCACCCACGGCGCGTTTGGCGCGCTCGCGTTCGGCATCGGCACGAGCGAGGTGGAGCACGTGCTGGCGACCCAGAGTCTGCCCCAGCAGCGACCGAAGACGATGGCGATCACCGTCGACGGTGAGTTGCAGCCGGGCGTGACGGCCAAAGATGTCATCCTCGCCATCATTGGCAAGATCGGCACCGGCGGCGGCATCGGCCATATCGTGGAGTACCGCGGCTCGACCATCCGCGCCCTTTCCATGGAAGGGCGGATGACGATGTGCAACATGTCGATCGAGGCGGGAGCCAAGGCCGGTTTGATCGCTCCCGACGACACCACCTTCGCCTATATCGAGGGCCGCGCCCACGCGCCGAAGGCAGCATTGTGGGAGCAGGCGCTGGACGACTGGCGCGCCCTCCCCAGCGATCCCGGGGCGGTCTTCGCTCGGGAGATCACGATGGACGGGTCCGCCATCCGGCCGCACGTATCCTGGGGCACCAACCCCGGGCAGGTGGCTCCGATCGACTCGGTGGTGCCGGACCCGGCTGCATTCGACGATCCCGCCGCGCGGGATGCGGCGGCGCGGGCGCTCAAGTACATGGGGCTGGAGCCGGGCACGCCGCTGCGCGATATCGCCATCGACACCGTGTTCATCGGCTCCTGCACCAACAGCCGCATCGAAGATCTGCGGCTGGCGGCTTCCATCGTCGAGGGACGGCGCGTGCAACCGGGGATGCGAGCCATGGTCGTGCCCGGTTCGATGCGAGTGCGCGCCCAAGCTGAGCGCGAGGGGTTGGATCGCGTCTTCAAGGATGCCGGTTTCGAGTGGCGCGCCGCCGGTTGCTCGATGTGCCTGGGGATGAACCCGGACAAGCTGAAACCGGGGGAGCGCTGCGCCTCGACCTCGAACCGCAACTTCGAGGGTCGACAGGGACCTGGCGGACGCACCCATTTGATGTCGCCGGCAGTTGCCGCCGCGACCGCTATCGCCGGCACGATTGCGATGCCGTCGGAACTGGGGTAGGCGATGCAGGCCGTACGGATTGTTGCCGGAACCGCGCTCCCACTGGATCGGAGCGATGTCGACACCGATCAAATCATTCCCGCCCACTGGCTCAAGCGCGTGGAGCGCACCGGTTTCGGGCAGGGATTGTTTTCGAACTGGCGCGCGAACGAACCGGACTTCCCGCTCAACCGGCCCGAGTATGCCGGCGCCTCGATTCTGGTGGCGGGTCCAAACTTCGGGGTTGGTTCGTCGCGCGAGCACGCCGTGTGGTCACTGATGGATTACGGGTTCCGCGCCGTGGTGTCGCCTCGCTTCGGGGACATCTTCCGCAACAACTCCACGAAAACCGGCCTCGTGCCGGTGATGGTCGAACCGGAATTCGGCGAGGCGCTGCTGCGCGCCGTGCAGGCCGACCCGAAGCTTGAGATCGTCGTCGATGTGGAGCAACGCACGATCGCCGCTCCGAAGGCGGAATTGCAGGCATTCTTCCCGATGGATGACTTCACGCGTCATCGCCTGCTGGAAGGGTTGGACGACATCGGGCTCACCTTGCGCCACGCCGACGCCATCGCGGAGTACGAGACTCGGCGGCCGGTCTGGATGCCGACGGTGGCCACGACGTAAGGCGCGAGTCGCGGGCCGAGGCGTCGAGCGAACGAGCCGGCAGGCGAGGGAGGATCGATGGGGGACACGATCGCAGTACGTATCGCGCTGCTGCCGGGCGATGGTGTAGGACCGGAGGTGGTCGCGGAGGCGGTGCGGGCGCTGGAGGCGGTTGGGCGTCGCTGGAACCACCGCTGGGTTTTCGAGGAGATGGCGATTGGCGGCGCGGCCGTCGATGCGCACGGTGAACCGCTGCGTGATGAGGATGTGGCCACCTGCGCCAAGACCGATGCGATCTTGCTCGGAGCCGTGGGCGGACCGCGCTACGACGCGCTGGAGCGGGAGCGGCGACCGGAGCAGGGGCTGCTGAAGCTGCGCAAGGCGCTGCGATTGTTCGCCAATCTGCGACCGGTGACGGTGCAACCAGCGCTGGTCGACGCGTCGCCGCTGAAACCGGAATTGCTCGATGGGGTCGATTTGCTGATTGTGCGCGAGCTGACCGGCGGCCTCTATTTCGGGCGCCCGTCGCGCCAGTGGCGAACATCGCGTGGCCGGGCGGCGGTGGATACGCTCGTATACCGCGAGCACGAGATCCGGCGCGTCGTCGAACTCGCCTTCGATCTGGCGCGGCGGCGGCGCGGCCGACTGGCCAGTGTGGACAAGGCCAACGTGCTGCAATCATCGCGGTTGTGGCGAGCGGTGGTCGAAGAAGTGGCGGCAGACTACCCGGACGTGACATGGGAGCATGTGCTGGTCGACGCGATGGCCATGCACCTGGTGCGCAGCCCGGCCCGCTTCGATACGATCGTCACCGAAAACATGTTTGGCGACATCCTCACCGACGAAGCCTCGGTGCTGACCGGGTCGATCGGGCTGTTGCCTTCGGCCAGCCTGGGGCCGCGCCGCATGCGGGGCAAAAGCGGCCCGCTGGGGTTGTACGAGCCGATTCACGGCAGCGCGCCGGACATTGCGGGGCAAAGCAAGGCGAACCCGGCCGGGGCGATCCTCTCGGCGGCGCTGCTGCTGCGGCTCTCATTGGGACTGGAGGAGGAAGCGCAGGCAGTGGAGCATGCGGTCGCCGGCGCGATCGC
>JADLCW010000196.1 GCA_020847015.1 Thermomicrobiales bacterium
ACGCGGGTGCGGCCCGTTTCGGGATCGACCTCCACGTCGGCCGCATGGCAATGGAACGACGGAGCGTTGAAGTAGGGAAAGAGCGTGCCCTTGACCGAACCCGGTTCGTATGGAGTCGGCGGGACCAGAAATGCGCCGCGACCGACGACCGGCTGCGATGCCCACATTTGCCCGGCGACGAGATCGGCGTAGGCGACGCCATGGTCTGGCGCCCCGCGCACGCTGACGCGGCCCTCGCGCACTTCCAGATCGGCCTCCGCCGCTTCCAGCAGGTCGGCTGCGCGGCGCAGCAATTCCGCGCGCACCTGCTGCGCCGCATCTGCTGCCGCCCGGCCCATGTTGAACAGCGTGCGGCTGCCCTGGGCCCCCGCATCCATGGGGGTCGCATCGGTGTCGCCCCAGACGATGCGGATCTTGTCCGGGGTGATGCCGAGTTCCTCGGCGACCACCTGCGCGACCCCGGCCATAACCGCGCCGGTGCCGATCTCGGTGGCTCCGGTTTGGACGACGACCGTGCCATCCTCGTTCATCTGGATGCCGCAACCCGATGAGCCGGCGGTCGTCAGCCACCAGGCGCAGGCGAGTCCCTTGCCCCGCAGCAGCCCCGGCGCGCTCGACTCCTCGATCCGCCCCCAGCCGATCGCCGCGGCGGCCCGCTCGACCGCGTCGCGCAACCCGACGCCGGCAAGCACCTGTCCACTGTGAGCCGTATCACCCTCTTCGAAGATGTTCCGCAGTCGGAACTCAAGGCGATCCATGCCCAGGGCACGGGCGATCTCGTCGGTGTGGGTCTCGACCGCGAAGACCGTTTGCGGTCCGGTCGGACCGCGGAAGGCGCCGAACGGCATCTTGTTGGTGTAGACCGCGACGGCTTCGCAGGTGAGGTTCGCGATGCGGTACGGTCCCGGGGCGAGCAACGCGGCTACGCCGGCCAGTGTCGGGCTGCCGGTGGCGTAGGCTCCGGCATCCATGATTGTTTTGGTTTCGCGAGCGAGGATCGTTCCATCGGCAGCCAGCGCGGACCGGATATGGATCTGCATCGGGTGACGCGGGTTGCCGCTGATGAAATCTTCTTCGCGCGTGTTGACCACCCGGACCGGACGACCGGTTTTGCGCGCGAGCACGGCGGCGTAGATCTCGACGGTCGCTTCGAGCTTGGAGCCGAAGCCGCCTCCGATAATTTCGGCGATGACCCGGATGTCGCCGTACGGCAGTCCGAGCGCCGCGTGCAGTTGATGGCGCACGCCGAACGGATGCTGGGTGCTGGAGTGGACGGTCAATCGACCCCGCGCGTCGACATCGGCGATGGCGGCGCGGGTTTCCATGGGCGTCTGGTGAACGGAGTGAGCGGCATAGGTCCCCTCTACGACGTAGTCGGCGCGCGCGAAGGCGCTGGCGACATCGCCCTGCTCCAGCACGACCTGCGCGCAGACATTGCCCCGGCGGACGAGCGCGTCCGGCGCCGGATAGCTGGCGGCATTCTCGTGGACCAGCGCCGCCCCGGGCCGCAGCGCCTCGACGGGGTCGAACACGCCTGGCAGATCCTCGTAGTCGATTTCGATGAGACTCGCCGCCAGCTCGGCGATTTCCGCGCTTTCGGCCGCCACCGCGCAGATCGGCTCCCCGACGTAGCGGACCCGATCGCGGGCGAAAACGGTCTGATCTTCGATCGCCTCGCCGTAGCGGCCGGGCGCGTCGGCGGCGGTCGCGATCGCCTCGACCCCGGGCAGCGCTTCCGCCGCGCTGACATCGATCCCAACAATGCGGGCGTGCGGTCGGTCGCCGCGGACGATCTTGCCGTAGAGCATCCCCGGCAGGCGCAGATCGGTCGCGTAGCGCGCGCGCCCGGCAACCTTGTCGTCGGCGTCCAGCCGCCGCGCCCGCGTCCCGATGACGCTGGTCGCTACCGTATCGGTCATGCCGCATTGCCCCCATCGATGCGACGCAGCGCGACCTGGGCGGCGCGGCGCACGAAGACCTCGACCATTTCTCGCCGGTACCACTCGCTTGCTTCGGTATCGGAGAGCGGCGCGCACTCGTGCGCTGCCGCTCGCGCGGCGGCCGCCAGTCGCTCGTCCGTCAGCGGGGCGCCGCGCAGCACGGCCTCGGCCTCCGTGGCGCGTAGCGGAGTCGTGCCGGCCCCAACCAGCCCGATGCGAACGTCGGCGCACGTCGCGCCATCTTCGGCCAGCGTGGCGCCGAACCCGACCCCGACCAGCGCCGTATCGACCCCGCGCAGACGATATTTCAGATAGGCGACGCCGGAGCGCGGCGCGGGCGGCGGCACATGGATGGCGACGAGGAGTTCATCCGCCTCGATCGCCGGATCCATGTAGTCGCGGAACAGATCCTCCACCGGGAGACGACGACTGCCGCCCGCCCGCGCGATCTCGACGTCCGCCCCGAGCGCGATCAGCGCCGCGGGTGGATCGCCGGTGGGATCGGCGTGGCACAGATTGCCGCCGAGAGTGCCTTGCCGGCGCACGGGTGGCGAGGCGATGACCGCGGCGGCATCGGCCAGCGCCGGGAAGCGCGCTTGCACGAGCGGCGAGGTCTCCAGCGTGTGCTGCGTGACCATCGCCCCGACGGTCAGCCCGCCGTCCGGGGTCGCTTCCAGACGCCGCAGCTCGGCGATGCCCCGCAATCCGATCAGATGACTCGGCGCCAGCAGCCCCTGCCGCAGAAACACGAGGAGCGACTGCCCGCCGGCGAGCACTTTTGCCTCGTCCCCGTGCTCCGCCAGCAAGGCCAGCGCGTCGTCGAGGCTGGTCGGCCCAAGATAGGCCGCAGGCTGGATCGGTTCATCGAACCCGAATGCGTCGTCCACCTCCGCCACCGGTCGCCCTCCTTCCCTAGGTCAGCCGCGCCCGGGCGCAGGCGACGAAATCATCGAACATGGCATCGGCGCGCTTGGCGATCATGCCGTGTCCGTATTGGCCGATCTTGCCGAGGACGTCCACATCCGTGACGATGCGCACGCTGGTTTCGCCGGCGGCTTCGGTCATCGTCATGTCCATGCGCGCCTTGACCCCGCCGCCGATGCGCCCATCCCGTCCGCTGACCTCCACCGCCCCGGAATGGGTCGCCTCATTCAGATCGAGCACGACGATTTTGCAGCCGAAGTTGGCCGTGACCGGCCCGATTTTGGTTTTGACGACGGCGTCGTAGCTGTTATCGCCGGTTTGCGTGACATTGGAGGCGCCGGGGATGCACGCGGCCATGGTCGGCACATCCAAGAGGAAAGCCCAAACCCGATCGGCCGGGACCGCCACCTGAAATTCCTGCTCCAGTCGCATTCCGCTTATTCCTCCGCGGCCGTGAGAACCGATTCCACGATTTTCGCGTAGCCCGTGCAGCGGCACAGATTGCCGCTCAACGCTCGCCGCACCTCGGCTTCTGTCGGGTGGGGCTGCTCGTCGAGCAGCGCCCGCGCCGAGAGAATCATGCCCGGTGTGCAAAAGCCGCATTGCACCCCGCCGCGATCGGCAAACGCCTGTTGGAGCGGATCCTGGACGCCGTCGCGGGTGAGACCCTCGATGGTGGTGATGGCGCGCCCCTGAGTTTCGATGGCGAGCGTCAGACAGGAGAAAACCGGTTCGCCGTCGAGCAGCACCGTGCAGGCTCCGCATTCCCCCATGCCGCAGGCATATTTCGTTCCGGTAAGCGCCAGGTCGTCACGCAGCACGTCGATCAGATAGGCGTCCGGCCGGGCGGTCACGCGCCGGTCCTTGCCGTTCACCGTAAGTTTCATGCGCTGGTTCATGCACCCCTCCGCGGAGTCGGTCCGGAGCCGGTGGAATCAGTGTTGGGCCGCGAGCAGCAAGTCCTCCGTCGGGCGCCAGACCACATCTGGCCGCCCAAAGGTGGCTGGGCTGAAGGCGGCGCGCCCGGTCGCGGAGGCCGCGGCATCCCGAAGACGCGGATGACACGGAACCGTCACCAGGGCGAGCGGCAGCCCCTCCGTCAGTTCGGTGCTGAGAATGCCGCGGCCGGTCGTCGGATCGAGCATCAGCACGAGATCCGGAAAAATAGCCGCCAGCCGGTCGTCGAGCGTCAGCAGCATCGTCTCGTTCTGGATCGTGAGCCGAGCGGCGCCGTCGTTCCGATCGTCGACGAGATCGACATCCGTTGCATAAAACCCTTCGTCCTCGCGCTCGGCGAGGGTGGCCACACGACCGGTGAAGGCGCTTCGACCACCAAGCTGTTCGGCGACGGCCGCCACCGGGTCGACTCCGGTCGCGCGCGCCTCCGCCAAGGCGCGGCCGAGCCGCAGCGCGCCGCTGATGGTGCGGGGGATGACCGCCTCCTTGAGCTGGCGGCCGCTCATCGGATAGTGGTTGTTCGCGCCGAGACCACCCCCCAGCGACAGCGCTCGCCGCCCGATCTGGTCCGGATAGGTCGGATCGCTCGCCTGCTGGACGACGAGCACGTTGCCGGCATGGTCGACCAGCGGCATGGGGGTCAGCGAGATGCCGTGACCGATGAACGACGACATCTGCGTTTCCGGAGCCGAGCGACCCAACCCATCGCCGTCCACCGTGGCGAGGCCGAGGCGGGCGGCCGCCGAGAGAATCACCGGGGTATTGAGCGCGCCGATCTCGAAGGGCACGAGGTGATCGACCGTGCGACCGAGCAGACCTTCCATCACCCGGACGGCGTCCAGCAGCTCGAATCGCTCCTCCCAGCCAGCCACGAGATCGGCGAACCCGAGTCGGTCCAGCACGCTGGTCGAACCCATGTAGCCGCCGCTGACCACGGTCGCCTCGTCGTCGACGGCATCGGGGTCGATCAATTCGATAACCCGACCGCGCGCGAGGTCGTTGCGCAGAATCTCGCGCCCGAAGGCCGGGGAGCCGCCGCCGCCCGTGCCCATGATCGTCATCCCATCGAGCAGCGGTTCGATATCGTCCGTCGTCAGGCGGTAGCCAATCGCGTTGTCGGTCATGCTCGTGTCAAATCCTCATAACTCGGCGACGACGCTTGCCTGGATGCCGTCGGTCAGCGTCAACAATTCATCGATCAGCGCCGCGCCCTCGTCGCCGGCGCGCTCTGGCCAGCCATCGATATCGGCAAAGCGTTCCATCTCCGTCGCCAGCCAGAACTGGCGCGATCCCAGCGACGCCTGGGTGACGAAAACCCGCACGCCGAACCCGCGCCCTCGAAAATACGGGAGAAACCGATCGCGCAGAAACGCTTCCAGATCCCCGGGCGCGTCCCGCGCGCTGAACCCCTCAACGTGCCACATAGGCGTTTCCGCGCACGAGGGGCAGGACTTCCCGGGCGATCCGCTCGATGACGGTTTCGGCCCGAGCCGAGGGGAACGGGAAAAACGCGATCTCATCGGCCCCGGCTTCGATCAGACGCCCGATGGCGGCCGCGCATTCGCCGGGCGTTCCGGCGATGGACACCCGCGCCACCATGTCGTCGTCCACCAGCTCGGCCGGGATGCGCGATTCCTCGCGGTAGACGCGGCCCATCTCGAGCATCCGCTCGTCGGGAATGCCGGCCTGGATCGACAGCGTGTTTGGTTTCCCGCTCGCGCCCAGGTACTCGGCGATCGGCATGCGCACGGCGTCGCGCGCGGCGGCGCCATCGTCGTCGACGGCGGTGATGGCGTAGACCACCAGCCGATGCGCCGCCGGATCGCGGCCGCTGCGCTCACAGCCGGCGGTGATGTTTTCCCGCGCGAATCGCAGATAGGCCGGCCCGGCCAGCACGGAGATGACGGAGCCATCGGCGATCTCGCCGCTCAGTTGCAGCGCCTTCGGACCTTCCGCACCGAGGTAGATCGGCATCTGCGGCCGCGGCGGCGCAAACCCCAACCGAACGTTGTCGAGTTGGTAGTACCGCCCGTCGTGGTTGCACGCTTCACCGGCGAACAACGCGCGGGTGATGGAAACGGCCTCCCGCATCGCCGTCAGCGGACTGCGATAGTCGAGGCGCATTTGGTTCATCCAGAAGCGGACGCCGGCTCCGTAGCCGAGCAGCACTCGCCCGCCGGAGATGTGATCGAGCGCCGCGACTTCCATCACGGTCAGCGCCGGGTGGCGCGTCAGCGGCGTGAGCACACCGAGTCCCACCTGCACGCGCCGGGTCCGCTCGGCGACGGCGGCGGCGGTGGCGATGCCGCCCTGATAAAAATAGTCCTCTCCCAACCAACAGGTGTCGAATCCCAGGTCGTCCGCCAGCACCGCGCCGCCGAGCGCACGATCCAGCGGAAAATTCCCGCTGAAGAGCACGCCGTACGCGATATCGTGCCGTTTCGTCTGTTCCGTCATGCGCTCCCGGACCTCGAGTGTTCCACGATGCGCCCGGCAGGCAAAGACGCCTTAGCCTGCCGGGTCGCCATGACCGCTGCGCGGGCGCCGAACCCGCCCGCCGAACAGAGGGCTGGCTACTCCTTGGTGACCATCCAGTAGCGGGCGCCGACGTCGGTGTTCCAGTTGTAGTTCTTGATGTTGGACCGTCCGGCGACGACGTAATCGACCTGGAACAGCAGACCCCACGGCGCATCATCGACGATGATCTGCTGCGCTTCCCGGGACAGCTCGTCGCGCTTGGCGGTGTCCGTCATGTACATCCCCTCGGCGATGATCTCATCGACGCGCGGGTTGCTGTAGCCGGTGGCGTTGGTGGCGGTGGCTCCGCTCTGGAAATTCCAGAACATATGGTAGTAGGGGTCGTTGACCCACGAGTAGAACTCGCCGATGAAGGCGTGCAGTTGACCGGCGTTGAACTTCTCGTAGTACTCGGCGTCGGTCATCTTCAGAATGTTGACCGTGCCGCCCGCCTCGGCCATCGCCGATTGAATCCAGACGGCGATCTGCTCGTTCTGGGGGAAGCCGATCAGAATACCCAGATCGAACGAGAAATCCTGGATGCCGGCTGCATCGAGAATCTCGCGCGCCTTGGCCGGACCACCATCGTAGTGCCAGAACGAATAGTCGCTGGTCGGCATTCCCGCAGCCACCGGGCTGCCAATCGGCTTGGCGAAGCCAAACATGACCTGATCGATGATGGTCTGATAGGGGATGGCGTGGCTGACCGCCTGCCGCACTTCCTTGCGATCGAACGGCGGAATGCGGGTATTCATGCCGAGATAGTTCGGCCAGGGCACGGTGAAATCGAAGAGCTGCACGTCGGGGTTGTCGCGCAGATCGGCGAGATCCTTGGGTAGAAGATTGAAAGAGAGATCGACATCGCCGTTGAGCAGCAAACTGAGGCGCTCCTGAGGGCTGGGCACCAGGCGGTTGAGCACGCCGCCGTTCTTGAGGACATCCTTGTTCCAGAAGTTGGGATTGGGAGCGAACTCCCATTCGACACCGGGAGTCCAGCTGCTGAGCACGTAGGCGGCCGAGCCGAAGGGATTGGTTTTGAAGTATTCGTGCCCGGTGGGATCGTCGGCAGTGGCGTGCTCCGCCAATGCGTCGGCGCTCATCACATCCAACACATTGACGGCAGCCATCTTGAGCGCGAACACGGTCGGCTGTTCGAGCGTCAGCACGACAGTGAAGTCGTCCGGCGCGGCGATCTGGTCCGGCGACATCACCGTCATCATGTTGAAGACCAGCTTGGAGTAGACCGAGGTGTCGGAAACGCCGCGATCCCAGGTGGCCTTGACGTCGCGCGAGGTGAGCGGGGAGCCGTCGCTGAAGGTGAGATCCTGCCGCAAC
>JADLCW010000197.1 GCA_020847015.1 Thermomicrobiales bacterium
CGGCGACGGGCCACGACGACTGGGGCGTGCGCCCGGACTGGTGCGCGGAGGGACGCGATGACGCGCTGGCGGTCCAGCCAGTGGCTGCGAATCGCTGCCGCATGCGTGGCGCCCATCGTGACGGCCGGAGGCTGCTTCACTGCATGATCGGCGCCGAGTCGGGTGCTTGACGTCGCGCCTGGTGAGATGACTCGGACGAGCGGCGACGCCGGGTCTGCAGCCGTTATGCAGACGCCGGAACCGGCGATCCGCACGCCGGAGCAGGACTCGCCGCCAGTGTCCGCGATCGAGGCGGTCGGACTCCGCGAGCGAGTTGCGAATCTCGAAACCGCCGTTGCGGAGCGTGACGCGGCGGCGACCGAAACCGCCGGACGGGTGGCGGCGCTGGAAACCCGGGTCGCCGCGCTGGAGCGCGACGTGCCCCGCGCAGGAGATGCCGCTCCGGAAGCCGTGTCCAAGCGCACGCACGTCATCGCCGGCAGCGTCACCTTGTACGCTGACGAATATCAGGGCGCGGAACAGGCCGACGGCGCGGTAATCTGCTGGGGAGTCGGCGGCTACGGCGACATGCGGGGACCGATGCTCGTCGAGATCCGCGACGCCTCAGACGCCGTCATCGCATCAGGGCGCACCCGCGAGGGCGAGCGCGTCGGCGAGACCTGCCGGTTCGACTTCTCGCTCGCCGGCGCGCCGGACGGGTTGCCGCTGGTGGTGCTGTACGTGCGCGACGGCTCGCTCGTGTACCGCATCGGCGCCTCGTCCAATACCGCCGACGGTGATCCCGCCGCCGATGCGCTGGCGGTCGCTCGCGCAACCATCCACAAGGTCGATTTTTCGGCTGCCGAGCGGCGCTGACGCGCCGAGTCCGGCCGCGAGGGGGATGCTGGCGCATCCCTCTCGCCTCTGCCCGATTCTGAATCAGCGGCGGCCGCGCACCGCCGTGAACCCGGCTCGCTCGGCGTCTTCGCGGCTCTTGAAGCAGAACTCGGGCACCGTCGCTTCGTAGCTGGTCTGCTCCGGCAGGTGGAAGCGCATCGAGCGGGCGTTGCCCTTCACCGGGAACCCCGGCGGGCAGTGCCGCTTGCCACTGCCGCGCACCGCTCCCTCCGGCGTCGCCATCTCGGTCTGGCCGCGACCGCGCGCCACCGGCGCCGGACCGGCTTCGACCGGTTCCAGCGTCGGGATCGCTGTGTCAGCATCGGTCATGACCGCCGCAGCGTGACCGCGCACATGCGGCGCCCGGTAGCCGGCGGCTTCGGCAGCGGCGATGTCGCGGAAACACACCTCGGGGATGGTCTGGGTGTAGAAACGGGTCGCAGGTTCGTGGAAGAGACCGGAGCTGGCATTGCCTTTGATCGGATAATCGGCCGGGCAATCGTACGAGCCGTCGCCAATCACCGCGCCCTCCGGGGCCACGATGGATTCGACTGGCCCCGGGGCGGGGGCCGGAGCCGCCACGTCGGTGCGGGGCGTGTAGTAGGTGACGGTGGATTCCGGCGCGGCCGCAGTTTCGGTCGTGGCCGCTTCGGTTCGGCCGCGCACGCGCGGCGCGCGATACCCGGCGGCTTCGGCAGCAGCGACATCGCGGAAGCAGATTTCCGGAATGGTCGCTCCGTACAACCCCGTACCCGGCGCATGGTAGATGTGCGAACTGGCGTTGCCCTTGACCGGGAAGTCGTCCGAACAAACCCCACCTATCGGCAGTCGTTGTCCGGCGTCGATCTCCGCCACGGGTTCGGCCGGAATCGGCCCGCCCATCGGCGCCACGTCGCGCCCGAATGGCTCCGCGATCAGATCGGCGGCGCCCGCTTCGTCGATCGCGGGGTTGATGGCCTGCTCGAATCCGCCCGGCGCCGCGAAATCCTCGGCCGGCACGATCGTGGCCGCCTCTTCGATCGGACGGTCGGGCGCCACCGGCGCGTCGACCACGTCTTCTGGCGGCGCGGCGACATCGGTCGTCACCGCCAATTGCTCCTCGACCGGCTCCGGCGGCGCCGCGGCGGCGGATTCAACCGGCGTCGGTTCCAGCTCGGTCGCCGCGGCCGCCCCCTCGATCATGACCGGCGGCGGCGGAGCCGCCTGGGCCAGCCGCGAGCGCTCGGGCGGCGCCTGATGATCGCCGGCGACGATCTCGGCCGGCGTGACGCTGAGCGCCTCGGCCGCGTTGGCGACCGCCTCGACCGGCGACGCCGCGCCGGTGAGCGATTCGCCACGCTCCGCCAGCGGCGTGACCGGCGGAATGGCCGGTTGGATGCCAGTCGACAGCTCGCCCGGCGCCGGGTTCGTCGTCGCCGCACCGGCCGCCCCCAGCAACGTGGCCGCACCCGGGATAGCCACGACCTCGGCCACTGGAATGGTGGCTACGGCCGGCGGCGTCTCACTCTCCGCCGCGATGGCCGCGGCCCGCCCTTCGCGTAATTCGAGTTCGTTCAGCGTCGCATACCCCGGAACCGGGCGCGTCGGCGGCAGCAGACGCGGATCGACCTTGCGCATCTCCTCGTAGGGAGCCGGAGATTGCTCGAAATCCTCCGACCGCCATTCACCGTCCGGCGAGGGGGTGAAAATCTGGGCGATGCGCTGGGCCGAGCCGTATTCGCTCAACGGCCGGCGCTTGGTGACCGCGGGCGGCACGTGCGTCGCCCATTCGCCAGGCACGGTGGAGCGATCGGGCGTAGCGCCCGGTAGCTGGGGCGAGAAGGAACCACCGGGCGCCTCCGGCAGCTCCAGCTCCATCTTCCGAGGACCGCGTCGCTCGATCTCCGCCGGAACCGAGCGGCGCCGGGGCCGCTCCCCATCGATCCATTCCGCCATCGTCGTCGCTACTCCTCCGCTGCCAAATCGTGCGCCGCCGGCACGCCCATACGGGCGATAGGGTACCGCAGGGGGCGCCGGCGAGGATGCCGATTCAGCCGCCGCGCACGATCCGGCAAAACTGGTCGACGCCAACGTTGCCCCCGGAGAGCACGACCCCGACGCGCTTGCCGCGCGCATCGACCGTGCCAGCCAGCAGCGCCGCCAGGGCGCACGCTCCGCTCGGCTCCACCACCAGTTTCATTCGTTCGAACAGAAAGCTCATCGCCGCACGAATGTCGTCGTCGGTGGCCAGCGCGATGCGCTCGACCAGCGGGCGCACGGTCGGCCAGGTCAGATCGCCGGGAGCCGCCGTCTGCTGACCGTCGGCGATGGTGCGCGGCACGTCCGCCAATCGCCTGCGCTGCCCGTGCGCGTAGCTTTCCGCCCAGTCGTCGCCGGCCGTCGGCTCCACCCCGATCGTCGCGCACCCCGGGCTGACATCGCGCGCGGCGGTCGCGCAGCCTGCCAGCAGGCCGCCCCCGCCCAGCGTAACCAGCAGCAGATCCAGTTCGCCGACCTGCTCGACCAACTCCAGCGCCAGCGTGCCTTGCCCGGCCATCACATGCGGATGGTCGAAGGGGGGGATCAGCGTCGCTCCATGCTCGCCAGCGATCGCCGCGGCGATGGCGGCGCGGTCTTCCCGGTAGCGGTCGTAGGTGACGACTTCGGCTCCGTAGCCACGCGTGGCGGCGATCTTCAGCGGCGGAGCGTCTTCCGGCATCACGATCCAGGCCGGAATCCCGTGCAGTCGCGCCGCCAGAGCGACCGCCTGGGCGTGGTTGCCACTGGAGAAGGCGACCACGCCATGCGCGCGCGCATCCGGCTCCAATGCGGCAACGGCGTTGTAGGCTCCGCGGAATTTGAACGCCCCCATCCGCTGCATGGTCTCGGCTTTCAGAAACACCGTCGCGCCGGTGCGTTCGTCCAGCGCCGAGGCGGTGAACACCGGCGTACGATGAGCGACGCCGGCCAACCGGTTGGCGGCGGCGCGCACATCGGCGATATCGATTGCGGGACGACCCAGATCGGGCGCGTCGACGGGAACGGTCTGACTCACGTGGGCTCCTCCCATGAATCTGATGAACCTGAAACGCGAACGACCCGCGGTCGTGCGACCGAACGGGTCGGAGCGCGGCAACCCGGAGACGCAGCATATCGGCCGGAAGCGGCGCCAGTTCCGCGCCTCCCCGACGTTAGCGTCTTCTCCTTATCATCGCTGGCCGAGATGATACCGGGGAGTTGCCCTGCCGCGCGGACTCCCCACACCTGTGTCATCTCAAGCACTGCAACATGGGGTAGTGGCCATGGCTTCGAAAGAGCCGCGACTCCCGTGTCATCCGGATCGAAAGCGAAGTCTTTCGATTGCACAGACGCATGTTGTCATAGCTCAAGTTTCGTATCTCTTTGATGACTGCATGGTATGACGCGGAATTCTTTGCTTTCGTTCCGGATGACACGAGACCTGCGGTCAGCAACCAGAACGCCGATACCGTGGCGGAGCATTCAGAATGGCACGTAGCGCCGCGAGCGCGGCAGCGCCGCGGCGTCAGCACGTCCGGGATGACGCGGTGGCAGAAAGCCCCGGCGGCGCGATACCCGTTTCAGGTCAGGGCGCTCGTTGGGATGATATGCGTTGGCGACATTCGCCCGAGTCTCGGCGCTCCGCCGGCCGTCACAACGCTGGCGGCCGCGCGATCACCAGTCGGAACACGCCCCACCATCGCGATTCCTCCGCTTCGATGCGGAAACCCAGCTCGCGCACGGTGTCCACCGTACGCCGGGTCAGATTGCACCCCATCTGCCGCTCCTGCAGCGGCGAGAGCAACCGCTCCAGCGCGTAGACCGGCCCAACCGGCGAGGCGACATGCTCCAGCAGCACGATCCGCCCGTCCGGCCGACAAACGCGGGCCATCTCGCGCAGCGCCGTCGGCGGATCGGCCACGGTGCAGAGCGCGAGCGAGATAGCCACCGTATCGAAGGCGGCGGCGGGAAAGGGCAGCGCTTGCGCATCAGCCTGGACGAAGCGCATCGGCAAACCCAGCGCCCTCGCTCGCTGACGCGCCTCCCGCAGCATTCCGATCGAGAAATCAACCCCGAACGCCTCGGTCACGGCTGGGCTGTAGTAGGGCAGATTCAGACCCGTCCCCACCGCGCCTTCGAGCGTGCGCCCGCGCAGCAGCGCTCCGAAGCGGCGCCGAAAGTCCCCCAGCAGCATTCCCTCGGCGGCTCCTGCCGTGCGATCGTAGACGGCAGCGCGGCGATCGTAAATACGGCGGACACGTTCACTCATGGCATTTCCCGGGCCAACCACTCGTCTCGCAGCACACCCATATACACCGCATCGACGTAGCGGCCATTGCTCCAGACGTGCTGGCGCAGGCGCCCCTCCTCGACAAAGCCGCAAGCCCGATAGGCGCGGATGCCGCGCTCGTTGTCGGCGTGGACCCACAGCCAAACCCGGCGCAGGTTGCGGTGCTGGAAGGCATACTCCAGCAGCAGCGCGACCGCCTCGCGTCCGTACCCTTTTCCCCAGAACTGTCGCTCGCCGATAGCGATGCCGATCATTGCGGTGCGGTGCGTCTCGCTGATGTCGGCGAGACCGCACTGGCCAATGAAGCGCTCCTCGACTTCGATAGCGAAGAAGGCGGCATCGCGTCCGCCCCGGGCGACGTCGCGCTCCCAGTCGGCCAGCAACCGCTCGTAGGCCTGCGGCCTAGGCGGGTCGCCGCCGCCGGCCAATTCAACGACGAGGTCGTTGTTGAAGCGCCAGAGGTGGGCGAGGTCATCGCGGGTGATCCCGCGCAATGTCACCCGTTCGCCGCGCAGCATCGGAGACCTCCTGCACGGGCGCCGGCTGCTCGGTCCGCTCCCGGCCCGCCGTACTGACGGCTGATGATCGCATGACGCGGAGGGCGCGGGCAGCCGATACTTCGCGCGATAGCGATGACGACGGGGATGGGAGAGCGAGTGACGGCGATTCTGGGGGAGCGTGCGGCGATTTCCTGGCGACCGCAGCGGTTGGCGGTCATCTCGTTTTTTCTGCTGGCGGGATTGGCGTTTGGCAGTTGGGTGGCGCGCATCCCGGATATCAAGCATCGGCTGCGCCTGGACGACGCCCAACTGGGGTTCGCGCTGCTCGGTTCGGCTGTGGGAGCCATTCTGGCGATGAGCGCCGCCGGCTGGATGATCGGCCGCTTCGGCAGCCGCCATGTGGTGGTCGTCGCCGCGGCCGGCGTGTGCCTCATGCTGCCGGTGCTGCCGTTCGCCCCAAGCGGCCCCATGCTCTTCGTGCTGCTGCTGCTGTTCGGAGCCTGTTACGGCACGCTCGACGTAGCCATGAACGCGCAGGCGGTGATGGTGGAGGAGCGCTACGCGCGGCCGATCATGTCTTCATTCCATGGCGTGTTCAGCGTCGGGGGGTTGCTGGGAGCGGCGCTGGCCGGGCTGGCTGCCGGAGTCGGTCTCCCGCCGGGACCGCATCTGCTGGCGATCGCGGTGGCGCTGCTGGCGCTGGGGGCCATCGCCGCCACCCGGTTGATTCCGGCCGCGGCCGAACCCGCCGGCGATGGCCCGTCATTCGCCGCTCCCACCGGGATGTTGTTCGGGCTGGGGCTGATCGCCTTCTGCGTGCTCGTCGCCGAGGGGGCCGTCGCCGACTGGAGCGCGGTTTACCTGCGCGATTCGCTCGGGTTGTCGGCGGCGGCGGCGACGACCGGGTTCACCGCCTTCTCGCTGACCATGGCCGCCGGGCGCTTTGCCGGCGACGGGTTGATCGAGCGGTTGGGTCCGGTGCGCGTGGTGCGCTACGGCGGCGCGCTGGTGACGCTGGGGCTGGGCGCGGCGTTGCTGGCTCCCTCGGCGACGCTCACCGTCGTCGGCTTTGCCTTCGTGGGGGCCGGTCTGGCCGCCGCCTTTCCCATCGTGCTGAGCGCGGCCGGGCGCGTGCCTGGCGTGCCGGCCGGCACGGCGCTGGCGGCCGTGGCCACCGCCGGTTACGCCGGGTTTCTGGTCGGGCCGCCGGTGATCGGGTTCATCGCCCACGCGGCAGGGTTGCGCGTCGGGCTTGGCGTGGTGGCCGTGCTGGGTCTGGCGATCGTGCTGCTGGCTGGCCAGGCGCGGGGCGCCGAGGGCGGCTGAGCGCGAATTTCGCCCCACAGTCGAATTGTTGCGGATTTGACACACCGCGGTCGTGCGTGGCCATGGGGGTGTTGCGCATTCCGGGCTAGGATCGGAGAGGTTCTCCGGAATGCCCGGGCGGCGCGGCGTCGTCCGGGTGCTTTCCCATTCGCGCAAGGACCCCCGGATCATGATTGGCGTGCTCAGCCCGGACGAAATCGATGATGTGCTCCAGCGCCACCGGGTCGGCCATCTCGCCTGCGCGGCAAACGACCGCCCCTATGTGGTGCCCATCACCTACGCCTACGACGGGTGCTGCATCTACGCCTATAGCGGGCTCGGTCGCAAGATCGACACGATGCGCGAGCAGCCGCTGGTCTGCTTTCAGGTGGACGAGCAGGACGGCCCCAGTGAATGGCGCAGTGTGATCGCCGAGGGGCGTTACGAAGAACTGCGCGACGATGCCGCCCGCCGCGAAGCGCTGGCGCTGCTGGGCATCACCAACGGCGCGGTAAGCCGGGCGTTGCATGCCGGCAACGGTGCGGTCGTCTTCCGCATTCGCCTCACCGAGCGCAGCGGCCGCTTCGAGCGCCGCGACGCCTGAACGGCGCGGGAGGAGTCAGCGCCTCCTGGACCGTTCAGGCCTCGCGGGGTTCGCGGCGATGCGGGCGCATGATGTCGGCCGTGCGGTGCACGCTCCCGGCTGCGGCGCGTTGGCGCGAGTGGCCGCTCAGACAACGGTGTGTTGCCGGTTGTAGGCGCGCCAGGCGAAAAACAGCAGCAGCGCCCCCCCGATCAGCGCGATCCAGCCCAGCAACCCCAGTCGGTCGGCGGCGTTGCTCTCGCTGGAGGTCAACAGCACCACCGCCAACACGATCAACAGCAGCGCATTGACGATCGGTCCCGCCCACGATGCCGGTTCGCCGCCGGAGAGGAAGGAGCCAGCCAGCCCGATCAGCGCGTAGGCGATCAATCCGAGCGCAAGAATCGTCCGCGCCGCATAGGGATCGAGCGTCGGCACCAGCAGCGCGCGCAGCGCGATCAGCAACCCCACCGTGGCTCCAACCCCCGCCTGCAGCATCGCGTAGGCAGCCCGCACACCGCCGATGCCACGCAACCCGGCGACGATCTGCGGAATGCTCGACAGCAGCAGCGCGATCGCGATCAGCAGGATCACCAGTTGCGCCGCCGAGGCCGGAGCCAGCAGCAGATACAACCCGATGAGAACGACGACGACCCCCTGAATGCCCGTCACCCACCAGGCGACGTTCTCGCGCCACGGCGCATGCTCCTGCGCCATCGACAATGCCTTGTCGGCCATCCCCGCCCCCTTCCCGCTTGCGCCGCGCCGCTTCCCCAAGCCCGCGTTCAATCGTCCCGTGCATCATAGCGGAGCGTGCCCGGCGCCGGGCCGTCCTCGTGCGCCTGGCGGCCCGTCCGCGTCGCTCGCCGCCTCGCGCGGTCACATGACGCCGTTCGCGCCGTCATCGATCGAAGTCGTGCGCCCGCCGCGCGGCAGATGAACCGGCGCGCGGCCGATGCATTGCCGAACGTGGGACGCGCAAGAGGGCGCCGCACGCTTGCCTCGGCAGCGCGAGGCTGGCCATCCCGAACGATGCGCCGGATGCGAGATCCTTCGCTCCGCCCGGGATGACCGAGACGCGCGTCAACGTGACACGGGGACGGGATCGGCCGCTCGGCGTATCGCGCCGCACGGCCACCCCGGCCAATAATGATCCCTTCGCGACGGTTCCCTAAGACAAGCCATTCGGGCGAATCATTTCGTCCATGCCGGCTCCGCCGCACACCCCCCCGGATCATCCTGAGTGCAGCGAAGGATCTCGCCATCGACGCGCCCATACGCGCGGGAACGCGACTCCGGCGTGAAGGTGTCCCCGCCGCGCGGGCAGGCGGACGTTCAGGCGCGTCTGTCTGCACGAAGACGCCAACACTGTACGGAGCGTGCAGGCAGGCGCCCACATGCGATGCCCGGCGCCGCGGCCGACCGCGCCGGGTCGTGTTAGCATCATGGTGCATTGATGCGCTATCCGCATGGCGCTCCGAGAGGGTCGATGCGTCCGATGTCCGCCAGCCCCTTCGCTCACGCGCTGCGCCGCGACCGGCTGGCCGCCGGTCTCAGCGAGGAGGCGCTGGCCGAGCGGCCAGGTCTGGCCGCTCGCGCCATTCACGCGCTCGAAGCGGGAGCTCGTCCGCCGCGCCGCCGCGTCGCGCTGCTGCTTGCGGAGTCGCTCGCACTCGACGCGGCGGCCCGCACGGCGTTCCTGGCCGCCGCTCGCTCTGAGGCGGTCGTTCTCCGCGCATCTCCGCCCGCCTGCGCCCGGCTGCCCATTCCCCCCGCGCGTCTCGTCGGTCGTGAACCGGAGCTGGCCCGGATCTGCGCCCTGCTGCGCCGAGCCGACGTGCGGCTGCTGACGTTGACCGGTCCGGGCGGAGTCGGCAAAACGCACTTGGCGATCGAGGCGGCGCGGGAGCTTGCCGCCGACTTTCCCGATGGTGTGGCGTTCGTCGATCTGGCCCCGATCCGGGAACCCAACCTGGTCGCGTTCGCCCTTGCCGATGCGCTCGGTCCGCGAGAGGAGAGCTGGCGATCTCCGGCGGAATCTCTGGCCGCCTTCGCTGCCGCCCGCGCGCTTCTGATCGTGCTGGACAATTGCGAGCAGGTGCTGGACGGCATGCTTGCCGTCGCGCGTCTTCTCACCGTCGCTCCGAATCTCAACGTGTTGGCGACCAGCCGCATGCGGCTCAATCTTCGCGGCGAGTGGGAATTGCCGGCGCCCCCGCTGGCCCTGTCCTCGCCCGGGGCGGAAGCGGCCGCGCCCGATGTCGCCGACTCCGCGAAAGCGGCCCCGGCGGTGCGCTTGTTTACCGAGCGGGCGGCCGCGGCGCGCCTCGCATTCTCGCTGGATGCCGACAATTTCGACGCCGTGGCGCAGATCTGCTGCCGCCTGGACGGCTTGCCGCTCGCTATCGAACTGGCGGTCGCCTGGGTCAGGCAATGGTCGCCGGCCGAACTGCTGGAGCACATGAATCCTGCCTTGCCGTTGCTGACGGATGGTCCGCGCGATCTGCCCGACCGGCAGCGGACGATGCGCGACGCCATCGCCTGGAGCTACGATCTGCTCGATCCTGAGACGCAGGCATGGTTTCGCCGCCTCAGCGTGTTCGCCGGCGGCTTCAACCGCGAGACGGCCGCGGCCGTGCGTCTCGACGCCCCCGCACTCCATGCGCGGGATTGTCTGGAAACGCTCGCCGAGTGCAATCTGCACTCCCGCATCGGCGAAGCAGGCGGCGAGCCGCGGTTCGCCATGCTGGAGACGATCCGGGAATTCGGTCTGGAGCGTCTGGCCGCGCACCACGAGCTTGCGACGGCGCGGACGGCGCATGCCGCCTGGTTTCTGGCGCTGGCCAATGCGGCGCGGACTCACTACTACACCGCCGACGAACCGATCTGGCTCGACCACCTGGAGCGCGAGCATGCCAATGTGCGCGCGGCGCTCGCCTGGTTCGATGGGGTCGGAGCGGCCGGCGTCGAGGATGGGATGCGCCTCGTGGCGGCGCTGGCCTGGTTTTGGCATGGTCGGGGATTCGCCCAGGATGGCTTGGCGTGGGCCGAGCGATTCCTGGCCCGCCGCGCCAACGCAGCCCCGGCGGTGTGCGCCGATACGCTGACCGGTGCGGGCTTGCTCGCCTGGACCGCGGGGCAGTTCGAGCAGGCCGCGACGCTGCTCGACGAAGCGCTGGCCATCTGGCGAAATCTCGCAGATCGACCTGGGCTGGTCCGCGCGCTCGTCTTCGCGGCGGCAACGGCAACAGCCCGGGACGATCTGACGGCGGCCGTGGCCGCGCATGAGGAGGCCGTTCGGCTTGCGTGCGCCGTCGGCGACTCGGTGTGGGTGGCCATCAGCACGGGTCACCTCGGTTTCGCCCTGACCCGGCAGGGAGCCACGATTCGCGCTCAGGTCGCCCTCGACGAACATCTCGCGCTGTTCCAGTCACTTGGCTACGAACGCGGCATCGGCTGGGCGCTGGATGGGCTTGCCAGCAATGCTCTCGCCGGCGGCGACATGTCGCAAGCGCAGCGGCGCTACCGGGACGCGCTGGCGATCGCCTGGCGGCATCGGTCATTGCCCAGCGTGGCGATCGCGCTGCGCAAGCTCGCGACCGCTACGGAGGCGGCCGGCGATGCGATCGTGGCGACGCGCGTACTGGCGGTGTCAGTCGTTGTCCGTGAATCGATCGGCGCCTCTCCGGCGCACGACGACGTGTACGGCGCCGCCCAACTGACGGAACGGTTGCGCGCGGCGCTGGGAGAGCGGCGCTTCGCGGCGGCATGGGCGGCCGGGCGAGCGCTGCCGTTGGAGCGAGCGATCGCGGAGATTTTGGGACCACCGGATTCATCCCCGCCCCGGATTCGGCTGACGGGCCGCGAAACCGAGATTTTGCCGCTCCTCGTTGCCGGGCGGACGAACCAGGAGATCGCCGCGGCGCTGTTCCTCAGCCGCCGGACGGTCGAGAACCACATCGCCCGGCTCTTCGCCAAGCTCGGCATCCACGCGCGCCGCGACGTCGCCGGGGCCGCCTGCGCCGCCGGATTGCTCCCGGTCGCCGAGGAAGCATCCCGGGCGCCGGGCACGCCGATGCGCCAATTAGAGTAGTGCGGAGTCTGAAAATAGAGTAGCTCCCCGGCTGGGAAGTTCGTTTCCATCGCGTTACGCTATTTTCGAGGCGATGTCGCGGAGCCGAACCTTGGGGGCCAGGTTCGGCAAGGCGGCGCCGTGCATTGGCGACGGTCAACCGCTCGGCAAGGAGGCTCCCGTGGATGATTCCCACTTCGACGCGCTCACCCGCGCGCTGACCCGATCCGTATCCCGGCGCACCGGATTCGGCGCGCTCGCCGGCGGCGCGCTCGCCCTGCTCGGCGCGGTCGTCGCCGACGCCAAAAGTAAACGCCGGCCGCCTCATGGACCCCGATCCGGGCGCGGCAAGCCCGACGCCGACGCCGCCCGGAAACACCGGAAGAAGCGCAAAGGCGGCAACGCCGCCTGCGCGAAGTTCTGCGCGCAGGTGTTCCCCAAGGGGCAGGCGCGCGACCAATGCGTCCGCGCCGCGACCCATAAACGGGGTCTCTGCTACCAGTGCGGACCGCAAGCCCCGCAAGGCTCCGGCAAGATTCGCTGCGGCCAGACGTGTGTCGCGGCGGGAACGGACGCCAACTGCGCCAAATGCGGCGACGCCTGCACCGGCGAC
>JADLCW010000198.1 GCA_020847015.1 Thermomicrobiales bacterium
CATGCCCTCGTTCGATCGCCCCGTCACTCGCCGCAACGTGCTCGCTGGAGCCGCCGCGCTCGGACTCGCCGCGCCGCTGGCCCACGTCCCGCACGCGCGTGCCGCGCCGGCCCACCAGGACGCCGCCAAAACGCTCACCATCGTCATTGACAGCTCTCCGTTCAATCTCGATCCGCACACCTCCTACGACTACCGTTCGACCCTGGCCATTCGCGGCCCCTTCGAAACGCTGATCGCCCTCAAGGGATCGGCCACCGACGAGTACGACGGCGTCATCGCCGAATCGTGGGCGCCCAACGACGACAAAAGCGTCTGGACCTTCACCATTCGCGACGGCGTCGCCTTCCAGGACGGGTCGCCTTGCGACGCCGAAGCGGTGCGGTTGTCCTTCGAGCGCTTTCTGACCCTCGGGCAGGGACCGGTCGATGTCATCGGTCGCTTCGTGGCCGATCCGAACCAGATCACCGCGCCGGACGCGCACACCGTGGTGTTCGATCTGGGCAGTCCGCAACCGATTTTCGAAGCCGCCATCGCCTCGCAGTACGGCCCCCTGGTCGTCAACGCCAAACTGGCCAAAGAGCACGAGGAGGACGGCGACTGGGGCAGCACGTGGGCCGAAACCAACACCGAGGGCATGGGCACCGGCCCGTACCAGATCACCGCGTTCGAACCGGGGCGATCCATGCTGATGGGACGCTACGAGGCGTACTGGGGCGGCTGGACCGGGGAAGAGTTCGACACGATCGCCTTGCGCGTCGTGGAAGAAAATGAAACGCGGCGCCAACTGATCGAGCGCGGCGAGGCGGACATCGTCGACACCCTCACCCCCGAGTCGCTGACGGCGCTTCAGGAAAATCCGGACCTGGTCATCGATCGCAGCCCGAGCACGCAGGTCACCTACATTACGCTGACGATCTACGGCCCGCTGGAAACGCCCGCGGCGCGACAGGCGATGTGCTACGCCTTCCCGTATGCCGAAGTGGTCGACGCCGTCTACCAGGGGTTTGCCAAGAAGGCCATCGGCCCGGTGGCCGAGCTTTGCCGCGGCTTCGCTCCCGGCACCTTCACCTACGAAACCGACCTCGACAAGGCGAAAGAATTGCTGGCGGCGGCGGGCGTGCCCGAGGGAACCGAGATGACGCTCGTGCAATCCGAGGGCGATCTCAATTTCATCAGCACGGCGCAATTGTTCCAGGCCAATCTCGCCCAGATCGGCATTACCCTCAACATCGAAGTGGTGGATTACGCGACCTACTCCGACACCTTCTATGGCGACGCCCCGATCGAGGAGCGCCCGACTTTCATGCCCAGCTTCTGGTGGCCGGATTACAACGACGCCTACAACCACCTCTATCCGCAGGTTTCGTGCGACGCCTGGGGCAGCAAGGGAGCCAACGGCGGCTTCTATTGCAACGAAGAGGTCGACGCGGGATTGGCGACCGCCAGAAACGCCCCCGACGAGGAAACGTACGACACGGCATTGGCCAAGGTGCAGGAGATCCTCGCCGAAACCGATCCCAGCGGCATCTACTACCTGCAGCCGGAATGGACGACGGTGCTGCGCAAGGACATCACCGGATTCGAGTTCAATCCCATCTATATTGCCACCTACGACTTCCATCGCCTGCGCCGCCAAAGTTGAGGCGGCCGAATTCGCGAAGCTGGGCGCCGTGCGCCAACCCGGGAGGTTCGATGATGTCGTCGTTCGATCGCCCCGTCACTCGCCGCAATGTGCTCGCCGGAGCCGCCGCGCTTGGGCTCGCCGCTCCGCTGGCCCGTCTGCCGGAAACCCTCGCCGCGCCGGCCCGCCAGGACGCCGCCAAAACGCTGTCCATCGCGATGGACGGCTCCCCCACCAATCTCGATCCGCATACGTCGTATGAATATCGCTCCACGCTGGCCATTCGCGGCCCCTACGAGCAGTTGATCGCGCTCAAGGGCACGGCCACCGATGAATATGAGGGGCTCATCGCGGAATCGTGGGCGCCCAACGATGACAAGAGCGCCTGGACCTTCACCATTCGGCCGGGAGTCACCTTCCAGGATGGGTCGCCTTGCGACGCCGAAGCGGTGCGGCTCAGTTTTGAGCGCTTTCTGACGCTCGGGTTGGGACCGGTCGACGTCATTGGCCGCTTCGTCACCGACATCGGCCAGATCACCGCGCCGGATGCGAGCACGGTCGTCTTCGATCTGGGCAGCCCGCAACCCATTTTCGAAGCCGCCATCGCCTCGCAGTACGGACCCATGGTCGTCAATGCCAAACTGGCCAGAGAGCACGAGGAGGACGGCGACTGGGGCGCCGCCTGGGCGCAGATCAACACCGAAGGCATGGGCACCGGCCCCTACCAGATCACCGGCTTCGAACCGGGTCGTTCGCTGACGATGGCCCGCAACGAGGCGTACTGGGGCGGCTGGACCGGCGAGGAGTTCGACGCCATCGCCATCCGGGTGGTCGCGGAGACGGAGACGCGTCGCCAACTGATCGAGCGCGGCGAGGTGGACCTCGTCGATACGCTGACTCCGGAAGCGCTGACGGCGCTGGCGGAGAACCCCGATGTGGTTATCGACGCCAGCTATAGCACCCAGGTCACCTACTACACGATGACCGTGTACGGTCCGCTGGAGAGTCCGGCAGCGCGGCAGGCGCTGTGCTACGCCTTTCCCTACGACGAGGTCATCGATTCGATCTACAAGGGGTTCGCGAAGAAGGCCATCGGCCCGGTGGCCGAGCTGTGCCGCGGCTTCGCTCCCGGCACCTTCACCTATCCGACCGATCTGGACAAGGCGCGGGAGTTGCTGGCCCAGGCCGGCGTGCCTGAGGGAACCGAACTCTCGCTCATGCAAAACTCCGGCGACGAGAAGGTGAACACCACCTCCCAGTTGCTCCAGGCCAATCTCGCCCAGATCGGCATCACCCTCAACATCGAAACCGTGGACTACACGACCTCCAGCGCCATGTTCTACGGCGACGCCCCGGTCGAGGAGCGCCCGACGCTGATGCCCACCTTCTGGTGGCCAGACTACAACGACGCCTACAACCACCTCTACCCGCAGGTCGCCTGCGAATCATGGGGCAGCAAGGGCTCCAACGCCGGCTTCTACTGCAATGAAGATGTCGACGAGGGGCTGGCGACCGCCAGAAACGCTCCCGACGCGCAAACCTACGATACGGCGCTGGCCAAGGTGCAGGAGATCCTCTCCGAAACCGATCCCTGCTCTATCTATTACATGCAGCCGCAGTGGACGACGGTGCTGCGCAAGGGCATCACCGGTTTCGAATTCAACCCGATCTACACTGGCACCTACGACTTCTACCGGCTGCGCCGGGAAGGCTGAGCCTGAGGCAGTGGACACGCGGCGGCGGGCGCTGCCCGGCGCCCGGTCCCGCTTGCTACTATTGCGCCGCCGCAAGCACCGCGCTGTGCGGACACTGGAGTCCAAACAAGGGAGGCAATCTCGTGTCGCAATCGTCGCACCCGGGCGCGCTGTCGCGCCGCACGCTGCTCAAGGGCGCCGCCGCGGTCGGGCTCGCTGCGCCCGCGGCGCGTTTCGGCGCGCTGGATCCGGCCGCCGCCGCCGCTCGCTTCCAGATCGCCGCCGGCACCCTGGTGATCGGTCTCGATGGCTCCCCCTCCGATCGCGACCCGCACAGCCAATACGACTACCGCTCGACATTGGTCATCCGCGGCGTCTACGAGGGATTGCTCGGGTTGAAGGGCGCCTCCACCGACGAGTACGAACCACTGATCGCCGAATCGTGGGAGCCGAACGACGACAAGAGCCTCTGGACCTTTCACATCCGCCCGGATGTCAAGTTCCATAACGGCGACCCCTGCGACGCCGAAGCCGTTCGTGCGTCCTACGAGCGACTGCTGACGATGGGCAAAGGCGCGGTGGGCGTCATTTCCCGCTTCGTCACCGATCCGGCGATGATGAGCGTGTCCGATCCGCAGACGCTGGTGTTCGATCTGGGTCGGCCGCAACCGCTGTTCGAAGCGGCGCTGGCCGCCACCTACGGACCTCAAATCGTCAACGTCAAGGTGGCCATGGAGCACGAGGAGGACGGCGACTTCGGGAATGCCTGGCTGCAGTTGAACAGCGAGGGCGCCGGCACCGGACCGTTTGTCGTCACCGAGTTCGATCCGGCCACCGGCATCGTGATGGAGCGCAATCCCGACTACTGGGCTGGTTGGGAAGGTGACCACCTCGATCGCGTCATCGTCCGCGTCATCGAAGAACCGCAAACCATGCGGCAACTCGTCGAGGCGGGCGAAGTCGACATCATGGACCGCTTCAGCGTGCAGTGGGAAGCGCTCGACACGCTGGCGGCGAACCCCAATCTGGTGGTCGACAGCCAGACCGGCACCGAGGTCGAGTACTTCACCATGACCGTGGGCGGCCTCCTGGAGTCGCCCACGGCGCGTCAGGCGCTGTGCTACGCCTTCCCCTATCAGGAGACGATCGATGGCGTGTTCCGCGGCTACGCCGGTCGCGCCAACTCGCTGATCGCCTCGGTGGTGCGCGGCTACGCCCCGGACGGGTTCTTCTTCCAGACCGATCTCGACAAGGCCAAGGCGCTGCGAGAAGAGGCGGGCATCCCCGAGGGGACCCAGATGACGCTCATGATGGGCGGCGGAGCGGATTCGACGCCGGCCGAGCTGTACCAGGCCAATCTCGCCCAGATTGGCATTACGCTCAATATCGAGAAGGTGGAGCAGTCCACCTATACCGGCATCTTCTATGGCGACGCCCCGGCCGAGGAACGACCGGAGCTGATGCGCTGGAGCTGGTGGCCGGACTACAACGACGCCTGGAACGTGCTCTTCCCGACAACCTCCTGCGAGTCGTGGGGAAGCAAGGGTTCCAATGGCGGTCTCTACTGCAACGAGGAGTTCGACGATCTGCTCGCCATCGCCAAGGACGCCCCGGACGACGCGACCTACAACGACGCGGTCACCAAGGCGCAGGCGATCATCACCGAACCGGACCCGCCGGTGGTCTGCACCGCGGCTCCCAAGTGGCCGACCGTGCTGAACAAGCGGGTGCAAGGGTTCGTCTTCAATCCGATCAACATGGGCACGTACGACTTCCACAAACTCTGGAAAACGGAGTAGCGCCTGCGCCAGGCGTTGCTCGCGATGGAGGCCGACCCCCAAACGGGGTCGGCCTCTTCGCCGCGCCAATCCGCGCTGCTGTCAGAGCCCGTGGCCGAAATCGCTGCCGAGATCGTATTCCGTCGCGCTCCACGGGGTGCGCGGGTCGTAGTCGGGGGCAAAAACGCGATCGGGCCGAAACGGCGCCAGATCGACGAACGAGGGCGCCCCGTCGAGCAACAGTTCCGCCATCGCCCGCCCGACGGCCGGTCCCTTCTTGAACCCGGCCCCGCTGAACCCGGTCATCACGAACAACCCCTCCGGTCCCATCGACCCGATGAGCGGGTGCGCGTCCGGCGACATGTCGTACAACCCGGCGTGACCGCCGATCTGCACGGCGCCGCGCATGGCGGGGATGCGACGGGCGATGGCCGCGATGGCGAGCGCGCCGTAACCGGGATCGTTCTGCTCCAGATACACATCGGGATCGACCGGGTCGTGCTGGTCGCCGCCGCTGACTCCAATCAGCGTGCGCCCGGGGCCGTAGGGACGGCAGAAGATGCCGGCGACGGTATCGAGATAGACGAAGTGCGGCTCTTCCAACTCCAGCGGCCGATGCAGAATGGCGATCTGCACCCGCAGCGTTTCGATCGGCAGCGTCACGCCGCTGCCGGCGAGCGCGCGATTTGCCCACGGCCCGGCCGCGACGACGATCGTTGCGGCGGGAACGACGCCTTCGGCGGTGCGGACGCCGCTTACCCGGTCGCCTTCGACCGTGACGCCAAGCACCGGCATCCCCTCTTGAATGGCAGCCCCGGCCCGGCGGGCGGCCTGGGCCATGCTGCGGGTGGCCGCCACGGCGTCGACATAGCCGCTGTCGGGTTCGTAGGCGGCCAGGGCCACATCATCCCACTGAGCGAAGGGTTGCAACTTCCGCAATTCGTCGCGGTCGACCACCCGCGACGGGATGCCAACCCGGTTCTGCATGGCGACGTTGGCGCGCAATTTCTCGGCGTTGGCTTCCCGGCCGGGACCAGTATCGACCGTTGCAATCAGGCCGGACGGCGTGTGAACGGGGTCGCCGCCGACGATCTCCGGCCAGTGGGCATAGGTTTCCCAGCCCGTTTGGGCGAGCATCGCCTCCGATTCATTGGAGTAGTGGCGACGCAGCAACGCGCCAGTGCGCCCGCTGGATCCACTGGCGATGGCGCCGCGCTCGAAGAGCGCGACGCGGCCAGTCCCGCGACGAGCCAATTCCCAGGCAAGACTGGCGCCCATGATGCCGCCGCCGACGATGGCGACGTCGATCGGAGTTTGCGTCATCACCGACTTTTCCCCGTGGTTGCGTTGGCCATGCCGAAGCGGCCGTATTGTCGCAGGCTCGCGACCGACCCGGGCGTCGCGACGGCGCTTGACGCGCCCGGTCGCTGCTTCCCATACTACCGCCGCCGGCCGCCGCGCCGACGTAGCTCAACAGGCAGAGCAGCGGTTTTGTAAACCGCAGGTTGCAGGTTCGATTCCTGTCGTCGGCTCCGTAACGCTCCTTGCAATGAAGCCAAAATTCCAGGGCCGCGCGGAGCGATCCATGGGTCCTGCATCCTGTTTGATCGTTATTCCAACCATTAGCCGGCTGCAAACATCGCGGGCGCGGCGGCGCGCCGGTCAGAGGGGCGCCGACTCATGCGCTGGCGGAGCCGTGGCAGTGCTTGAACTTCCGGCCGCTGCCGCACGGGCACGTCTCGTTGCGCCCCGCCCGCG
>JADLCW010000199.1 GCA_020847015.1 Thermomicrobiales bacterium
ATCTGCTTGGGTTGACCGATCCGCTGCTGCTTTCGCCGCTCGGCCCGGGCGAGCGGGTCTGGGCCTGCCAGCGCTGCTCGTCCGGCTATCACGAGCAGAGCTATCGCGTCCTGCACGAGCGCAACGGCGGTCGCTGCGTCAATTGTGGACATCCCGGGGGTCTGGTTCCGGTGACGCTGCCAGCATCTGGGGCTCCGGCATCGTCGCCGCCACGGGTCGAGCTGACACCTCAGGCGCTGGTGGATTTACCGCGGGTGCGCGATTTCATCGGGCAGGCGGTCGGGTTTCGTGGCTACGTGCATGCCGTCCATCGCTCGCGGCAGGGAACCGCGTTCATCAAGTTCGAGCAAAGCAAGACGCCCTTTGGCGGGTTCAAGCTGGTCGTATTCAACGATTACGTGCATCACTGGGAGGAGTGCGGGCTGGATCTGTTCGACTACGAAGGGCGCTGGATCACCGCGCACGGGTTGGTGCAGGAACACGACACGTGGGGACTGGAGATTCTCGTGTTCTCGCCCGAGGTGATCGCGCTCGCCGATGGCCCGGTCTCGGGTCCGGCCCGCAAACCGCTCGTCTGGACCAACCTGGCATGAACCCGATCGCGACCGCGCGATGAGCGAACCGCCGCGCATCGTCTGGAAGGGACCGCCGGCGGGCGACCGCCAGCCGCCCGAGCGCGAACCACCGCCTCGGATGCGCTTCACCCAACCGCGCCCGCCGACGCCGCTGCTCGATGCGATCGGGCGCGATCTGACCGCGCTGGCGCGCGCCGGAGCCTTCGACGATCTGATCCCGCGCGACGCCATTGCGCTGCGGCTGATGCGCGCGCTGCTGCGCCGTGAGAAGGCCAACCCGGTGCTGATCGGGGAGCCGGGGGTCGGCAAAACCGCCATCGTGGAGGAGCTGGCGCGCCGCGTCGCGCGGGGCGACATCGCCGGGCTGGAGAACGTCCGCATCATCGAGGCGCCCATCGGCGATTTGGTCGCCGGAACCGTGTTTCGGGGCCAGCTCGAACAGCGGGTGCTGGATCTGCTGGCCGAGGCGCGCAATCGGCCCGATCTCATCCTCTTTCTCGACGAGTTCCATCTCGTCGTCGGCGGCGGCAGCGCCGAGGGGTCCATCGACATCGGCAACCTGATCAAACCGGCGCTGGCGCGCGGCGAGATTCGCTGCATCGGGGCGACCACGCCGGCCGAGTTCGCCCGCGCCATGCGACGCGACCCGGCGCTGGAGCGGCGGCTGGCTCCGGTGCGGGTGGACGAACCGAGCGAGGCGGAAGCGCTGGCGCTGCTGACCCGCGCCGCCGACGGGTTCATCCGTCACCACGGCGTCGATCTCGACCCGGCCGCACTGGCGGCCGCCGTCCAGCTCTCGGCCCACTACCTGCCCGACCGCCGCTTGCCCGACAAGGCGTTCGATCTGCTGGACGATGCGTGCACCGTCGCCCTGCTGCCGGGGTTGAACGAGCATCCGGCGGCGCGCCCGCTGGTCACCGCCGAGATGGTCGCCCGCGCCCTGTCCGACCGCACCGGGTTGCCGCTGGCCCATCTGATCGAGCGCGAGCGGGTGGGGACGAACGAGATCGCGGCGCACCTGGAAGCGCGGGTGGTCGGGCAGGAAGCGGCGGTCGCCGCCGCCGCCGAAGCGATTCGATTGGCCCGGCTAGGACTGCGGGAACCGGAGCGCCCACGCGCGGTGCTGCTGTTCGGCGGTCCCTCCGGGGTCGGCAAAACGGCGCTGGCGCGCGCGATGGCCGAAACGCTGACGGGGTCCGAAGCGACGCTGCTGCGGATCGATTTGTCGGAGTATCAGGAACAGTACGCCATCAGTCGCCTGCTTGGAGCCCCGCCCGGCTACATCGGGCACGACATGGAGGGGCAGTTCGCCCGCCATCTGCGGGTGCATCCCGCCGCCGTCGTGCTGCTGGACGAGATCGAGAAGGCGCATCCGCGGGTGCTCGATCTGTTCCTGCAAGTGTTCGACGCCGGCCGCCTCACCGACGGTCACGGTCGGGTCGTCGACGCGCGCCATGCGTGGTTCGTACTGACCACCAATGTGCCGATCGAGGCGGATCGAGCGGCGCTGCGGGAGCATCTGAGACCGGAGTTTCTGAACCGGATCGATCGCATCGTCGCCTTCATGCCGCTGGGGCTGGAAGCGCTGCTGACCATCGCCCGCGGGGAGATCGAGCGGCTGGCGGGTCCGCTGGCGGCGCACGGCTTCACGCTCGTTGCCGAACCGACGGCGCTGCTCCACCTGTGCCGGCCGGAAGCGGACGAAGTTCCAGCGAATGGCCGCACCGTGCTGCGCCGCGCCGAGCAGGAGATCGCCGCGCCGCTGGCCGCGCTGCTCGAGGAGGCGGGCGCGACCGGACCGCTGACCGTGACGATTCGCAAGCGCGGCGATGGATTGCGGTTCAATGTGCCGGGCGCATCGGGCGCGCCGGCAGCGCCGGACGAATGACCGCTGGTTCGGTGCGCCGTTCGTTGCGGAGCCGACATCCTTGCGCGGGGGCGGGTCCTGCTTCGGAGGATTGGCCGGTGTGAAAACGTCGATGGGCGTGTGGAGCGCGCTATCGCCGGCGCGATCCGGCGCCTGACCTGCGTGCCTCCTCAAGGGCAGCGCGCATCATGCTGAGCACCCCGCCGGGTGTCATCCTGAGCGACAGCGAAGGATCTCGCCGTCGGAACCGGCGCTCCAGCAGCGCACTTCGCGCCGCCAGGTTGCCGCCTCCGGAATCAGGAGATGGGTTGCTGCCGCCAGCGCCGGCGGCACTCGGCGATGGCGGTGCACGCGTCAGCGGCGGAGTGCCACCCCAGCACTTCGGTTTGCCCCGGCTCCAGATATTTGTAGGTCGCGAAAAAGGTCTCGATTTCGCGCCCCCAGTGTTCGCCGATATCGCTCATCTCGTGGACGTGAGCGTAGCGCGGATCCCCGACCGGAACGGCGACCACCTTGAAATCCGGGCCTTTCTCGTCCTCCATGTCCAACCCGCCGATCGGCCGGGCGGGCACGACGCACCCGGGGAAGGTCGGCTCCTGAACCAGCACGAGGATGTCCAGCGGATCGCCGTCGCCCGCCAGCGTATCGGGGATGAATCCGTAGTCGGCAGGATAGTGGACCGAGCTGTAGAGGACGCGATCGAGCCAGATGCGCTGGGTTTTCGGGTCGAACTCGTATTTGTTGCGGCTCCCGCGCGGGATCTCGATATACGCCAGCACCTCGATCAAGTCAGCCATGGATCCCCATCTGAACGCGCCGCGCCGCCCCTCCGGCGGGCGACGCGCGCTCCAATCCACCTTGGGCGAACACCATACCACGCGACCCGGCAGGGCCAGCGGGTCAGTCGGTCGGGTCGGGGTTGGGTTCCGGGATCAGATAGCGGAGAAACCAGTCGCGAGCCAGCGCGGCCACGTGTTCCAGCGCGCCCGGCTCCTCGAAGAGATGGGTCGCCCCGGGCACGATGGTCAGGCGCGTTTCACCGCTCATGCGCGCCATCGCCTCCCGATTCATGGCGATCACCGGATCGTCGGCGCCGCCGACGATCAGCAGCGTTGGCGCGACCACCCGCTCCAGCACCGGGCCGGCCAGATCGGGCCGGCCACCGCGCGAAACCACCGCTCGCACGCGCCCCGGCTGCGCGGCCGCCAACACCAGCGCCGCCGCCGCGCCGGTGCTGGCTCCGAACAACCCGAGCGGCAGATGTCCGATATCCTGCTGCTGCCCCAGCCAGGCGGCCGCGCCGCCCAGCCGCCGCGCCAGCAACCCGATATCGAACCGCAGGTGGCGAGTCCGCACATCGACCGCTTCTTCCTCCGGCGTCAGCAGATCGACGAGCAGCGTCGCCAGCCCGGCCGCGTTGAGCACATGGGCGACATAGCGATTGCGCGGGCTATGGCGACTACTGCCGCTGCCATGGGCGAACAGCACGATGCCGACAACCGGTTCGGGCACGGCAAGCGCGCCTTCCAGGCGAACCGGTCCCGTCTCCACCTGCACGGTCCGCTCCGGGATCGAAGATCCCGCGTGGATTGCCATGAAACGACCCTCCGCCGCAGCGCGCGGTTTCGCCGAACGCGGGCGACCGGAGTCGACGCCACGGCGCCGCGCCCTCGCCGCGCCCGCTCGCGCGGGTTGCTGCAAGCGCGGCGCCGCGAACTGATTGGCGCACGCGGGCGGCGCGATCGAAGGCTCCGGGTCTGCGGCGTCCCGCCTAGGTCTCGGTTTCGGCTTGGGCGGCCAAGGCGCGCACGTAATCGGGCGGCAGCTCCCAGTAGCGGGCGGCGGCGAGCACGGCGCGGGGATCTCCAGTCGGCGCGTCATCGGCGAAGGCGGCGTAGACGCGGCCGTCGGCGGTCACGGCGCACTCGGGCAGAGCGGGGTCGACTTGCGCGGGGTCGATCGCCAGCAGGATGCCCCATACCCGCGCCGCGCCCTCCCCGCTCACCGCCCGCGCCACGAACCGGCTGCCGGGGTAGGCGGCGCGAGCCGCTGTCGGATCCATATTGGCTCCAGACAAAAACCGGTAGGCGACCGTGGAACGCACATCGTCGGACACCCGCTCGTCTCCCTCGCGCGATGCATGCGGCGCACCGTCTTCGCCGCGCCTTACAGTCGTACCGAAAAGGCCCGCAGCGGCGGCGCGACCGGTGCGCCACGCGCCACGATCAACGCCCCGAAACGACCCATCCCGCCCGGATCGACCAACCGCAGAATCGCGGCCTGCGCCGCGTAGTAGTCGGCGGGAGATGCCTGCGGATCCTGCCCCAGCCGGACGAGCAGATCACCCAGCCCCAGCCCGGCCAGCAACGCCCCCTGAGTGGTGAATCCGGCCACGCGTCCACCGGCTGCCGCGGCGGCTTCCCGCAGCAGCGTGAAATCGACGTGGGCGGTCAGGTCTTCCTGTCCCGGCGCCGCAAAGGGATCGTCGGTGACGGTGTGGTTGCGATAGGCGCGCACTGTGCCCGCCAACCGGTGACCGCGGTACAGCTCGGCCGCTTCATACCCATAGTCGATGATGATGGCGTAGCCGCGCGCCAGCCCGCGCACCACGCCGCCGAACCACGCGGCAGCGGCTGGCGAGATGTCGATAGCGGCTCCTTCGTCCGGCAGCACGCCGTGGCGAGCCAGATAGGCTGCCGGGTCGAACGCGGTCATCTCCGGCGAGAGCGGTCCCTCGCGCTCGACGAAGTGGTCGCTCTCCAGCGCCACCCATCGCTCGCGCGGTTCGCCCTCGCGCCAGATCAGGCGGTGAACCGGCAGCGCGTCGGCGACCTCGTTGGCCAGCGCCACGCCGACCGTTGGTTCCGCCGCCGCTGCAGGCGTCTCCAGCGCAACCCGGTCGCCAAACCCGACTTCGGCGAGCGCGGTCAGCGCCTCCGGACCGCGATGAGGATTCGTTTCGATCAGTCGGTAACGGGTCGCCGCGAACGCCTGCGGGGCATCTTCCGCCAACCCGGTCAAGATATCGTAGGCGAGCGCTCCGGTGCCGGCCCCATATTCGCGCACGATCAAGGGGTCCGGGCGGTCCAGCCGCTCCCAACACTCAGCGACCTGGCGCGCCAGCGCGCGACCGAAAAAGGGGTGCGCTTCCGGCGCGGTCAGAAAGTCGCCGGCGCGGCCGGGGCGGGCCTGCACGGCGCGGTAGTAGCCGCCCTCCGGATGGTAGAGGGCGATCTCCATGAAGCGGGCGAAGGTGATGGCTCCGCCGGCGTCGGCGATGGCGGCACAAAGCGCGGCGCGCGCCGCGGGATGGCCATTGGGCGGCATGACGGTTGTTGGCGGGGGATCGAGGGGCATCATGGCGAAATTGTAGCGGGCCGCGGCGACGGCGGGAAACATGCAACCGCCCCCGGAGGAATGTCCTCCGGGGGCGATTGGCCAGGTCAGGCTGGGATTGGTCTAGCGGACCCAGGTGTAGCGGTCGACCATCTGGTCGCGGCCGCGCAGATCGCGCCGGGCTTCGTCGGCGGTCGGATAACCCGACCCGGAGCCGACGAGGTCGCCGTAATAGCGATCGAAGCGAGAATTGCCGCCGTGGGCGACCTTGTTCAGCAGATTGCGCAATGCGTTCACGTTCATCTCCCCTACCGTCGTTCGGTGCGCTTACTGAGCGGATTATATCACAATATCGGCATATTGTCATGATTCGATTAAGCCGGCCGGACTGCATCGGCCGCGGGCGCGTTATGATCCGGTTCGATCCGCCCGCCGCGCATCGCAGTCATTCCGGAGGCAGCATGGTCGTTCACCAGCTCGCGCCGACCGCCTGGTTCACTACGCTCGGGCCGCACCAACCCGTGCTGCGGGTGCGCCCCGGCGACGCCATCGTGGCCCAGACGCTCGACGCCAATGGGTGGGACGCGGCCGGTGTCAAGCGCGCCTCCCCGCCCAACCCGATGAGCGGGCCGGTGTTCGTCGAAGGGGCCGAACCGGGCGATGCGCTCGGCGTCACGATTGAAAAGATCGTGCCGACGCGCGCCACCGGCTGGAGCCGGGCGGCGCTGGCGCACAACGTGGTGGATCCCGATTTCGTCGCCGCGCTGCCTCCGCGCGATCGCGCGCAGTGGCGCATCGACCCGGTGCGCGCCATCGTCGAGCTGCAGGATGCGCCGCCCGGCGCGGCCGCCATCGCGGTTCCGCTGGCCCCCATGATCGGTTGTTTCGGGGTGGCTCCGGCCGGCGGCGAGGCGATCGCCACCTCCAGCAGCGGTCCCCACGGCGGCAATATGGACTGGCGCGGCTGCCGCCCCGGAGCGACGGTCTGGTTCCCGGTGGCCGTGCCCGGCGCGAACTTCTTCCTCGGCGACGGCCACGCCGCCCAGGGCGATGGCGAAATCTGCGGCACGGGCGTCGAGACAGCCTGCGAAATGACGGTCACGCTGCAGCTGCGCAAGGGATGGCGGATCGCCTGGCCGCGCGGCACGGACGCGGCCGGCCGCTTCACCATCGGCAATGCCCGCCCGCTGGATCAGGCGCTGCAGCACGCCACCACCGAGATGCTGCGCTGGTTGCTGGAGGACGGACTCGACGCCGTGTCCGCCAGCCATCTGCTGGGTCAGAGCGTCCGCTACGACATCGCCAACGCGTTCAATCCGGCGTATAGCGTGGTGTGTCGGATCGCGGAGCCGAACCGGCCCGCAGCCGCCGAGTAGCCATCACGCGCGGTGGGCGGCGAACTCCGCTTGACGCGGATCTCTTCGCGACGCTCCCGCTCGACTCGTCCGGAGCATCCCCCATGTCTGACGACCTGCGTCCGCTCTCCGTCGGCATCGTCGTGTTCGACGGTGTCGAGGTGCTCGATTTTTGCGGGCCATTCGAGGTGTTCGCCACCGCCGCGACGCCCGTGGCCCCGGGCGAGCCGGAGCAACTGCGCTTCCGCGTGTCCGTGTTGGCGGAGCGGTCGGCCACGATCCGCTGCACCGGCGGGTTGCTGGTGCAACCGCACGGCACGCTGGCCGACAGCCCGCCGCTGGATGCGATCGTGATGCCGGGGGGCGTCGGCGCCCGGCGCGAGGCGACGAACCCGGTGCTGCTGGATTGGCTGCGGGCGCGCTATGCTGATGGCGCTCTCGTCACCAGCGTCTGCACCGGGGCGGAGGCGCTGGCGGCGGCGGGGCTGCTGGACGGTCGCCGAGCGACCACCCACTGGGCCTCGATCGA
Organism: Thermomicrobiales bacterium; assembly: GCA_020847015.1. GTDB lineage: Bacteria > Chloroflexota > Chloroflexia > Thermomicrobiales > UBA6265 > CADCWF01. The sequence goes on from JADLCW010000199.1 coordinate 7,663, forward strand.
CCGGTTGCGCGCCGCCTACCCCGCCGTCGCCATCCGCGACGACGCCCGCTTCGTGGATGAGGGCGACATCATCACCGCGGCCGGCGTTTCGGCTGGCATCGACATGGCGCTGCACGTGGTCGCCCGGCTGTGTGGGCCGGAGACCGCCCGCTGGACGGCGCGGTTGATGGAGTACGGAGTCGAGTCGGCGAAACGTTGAGCAGGAGCCACGCATCGCGACTGGCCGCGCCGCCAGCGCTTCGACGCGGCCTCTCAACCGATCGACGGCCCGAAGTCCGTCTCAGTGCCTGCCCAATCGCTCCACCAGACTGGTCCCGGTCGGGGCTTCGCCGGTGCGCTCGCCCTTCTGATCCAGCCGCAGGAACCCTTCCTGCACGAAGCGGATGCCCGCCCAGCGCAGCGGTTCCGGTTCCCAGCGGCGGGAACGGTGCCCGACGGTGGGCAGTGCGGTGCTGGGGGTGCGCTGACCGGTAATGAGGTCGGATAGGGTGCGGCCGCTCAGGTTGGCGGTGGAAACGCCCTGCCCGGTGTAGCCGTAGGCTCCGGCCACGCCGCGGGCTTCGTTGAAGAACACGTTCGGCATCCAGTCGCGCGGCATCCCCAGCGAACCGCCCCAGGCGTGGCTGAAGCGCACGTCGCGCAGCACCGGGAACCATTCCCGCGCCAGCTCGCGCAGCATGGCATGGGTCGGTTCGTGGCGGTCGAGGCGGTCGTCGATGCGGGAGTTGAGGCGGTAGGGGGCGCCGCGACCGCCGAACAGGATGCGGCCATCGGCGGTGCGCTGCAGATAGTCGACCGAGAAGCGGGACGAGGCCAACAATTCGCGCCCCTCCCAGCCGATGGTCGCCCATTGCTCGTCCGTCAGCGGCTCGGTAAGCACGATCAGGGAGTAGACCGGGATCATCGTGCGGCGCAACTGGGGCAACCGGGTCAGATAGGATTCGCCGGCCAGCACCAGCGTTTTCGCCCGCACATCGCCGAACGGGGTGACGAAGCGGGGTCGCTCGCCGGGGACGATCGCCTCGACCGGGGTTTGCTCGTAGATCGTCGCGCCGCGCCGCTCGACCACGTTGGCCAACCCGCGCGCCAGCCGCGCCGGGTGGATCGCCGCCGCATCGGGCACGAACAACCCAGCCAGCGCGTCGGTCACCCGCATGCGGCGAGCGACCTCGGCGGCGGACAGCATCTGATAATGATCCTGCAATCCGAGCGACGCCGCGGTATCGTATTCCGCTCGAATCGATGGTTCTTGCGATCGGCCGCGCGCCAGCCGCAATCCGCCGCCCATGGTGAATTGGGCGTCGATATTTTCGGCCGCGGCGACCCGGCCCACCTCTCGCACCGCCTCGTGCATCGCCAGCGTCTGGGCACGCGCCTGCTCCGGCCCGTAGCGCTCGCGCAGCATGCCGAGCGAAACCGGGAAGCCCGGGGAGCACCAGCCGCCGTTGCGCCCCGAGGCGCCGTAACCCGCGATCTCTTTTTCAATCACCGCGATGGAGCGAGCGGGGTCCTGCTGCTGCAAATAGTAGGCGGTCCAGAGACCGGTGTAGCCGGCTCCAAGGATGGCGACATCGACATCGACCGAGCCGTCGAGGCGCGGCCGGGGGGTCAGATCGCCGGCAGTTTCGAGCCAGAAACTCACGTCACGGTAC
>JADLCW010000200.1 GCA_020847015.1 Thermomicrobiales bacterium
CGACGCCGTGCAGACCTTGCTCGACAAGGCGGTCGTCGCCGACAACCAGACGGACTACGACGCGGCGCTGGCCGAGGTGCAGCAGATCATCACCGCCGACGATCCCCCGGCCATCTATTATGCGCAACCACTCTCGGTCGTTGCGGTGCGCAAGGGAATCGCGGGCGTGGTGCTGAACCCGATCAATGTCGGCACGTTCTACTTTCAGGCGATTCACCCGGCGGGATGATCGGAGCGCGCGGAACCGGGGTGGCCCGGGCATGAGCCCGCGCGGCGACGGAGCGAGCCGGTTCGCCTGGCGCGGACAATGGAGGCAACGTGGACGCGACCGCGACGGATTTGACCTACATCACCGCACGCGAGGCGCTGGCGCGATTCCATCGCCGCGACCTGTCGCCGGTGGAACTGATGGACGCCACGATCGCCCGCGCCGAGGCGGTCGAGCCGGAGGTCAACGCGCTTAGCCAGCGCTACTTCGATGCGGCGATGACCTCCGCCCGCGCCGCCGAGAACCGCTACCTCGGCAAGGGAGCGGAGCCGCGCCCGCTGGAAGGCATTCCGGTCGCCATCAAGGAAGAGATGGCGATCGCCGGGCAGCGCGTTACCTACGCCTCGCTCGCCTTCGCCGACAATGTGGCCGAGGAGACGGCTCCGCTGGCCGAGCGGGTGCTGGCGGCCGGCGGCATCGTCCATGCGCGCACGACGCAGCCGGAATTCGCCTGCGCCGGATTCACCCATTCCCGGCTCTATGGCGTGACCCGCAACCCATGGAACCGCGCCTACGATGTAGGCGGCTCCTCTGGCGGCGCCGGCGCCGCGCTGGCCTCCGGCACGACCGTGCTCGCCGGCGGGTCCGACATCGGCGGCAGCATCCGCATTCCCGCCAGTTGCTGCGGGGTGGTCGGCTACAAGCCGCCCTACGGCCGGGTGCCGCAAGACCCGCCGTTCAATCTCGATCACTACTGCCACGAGGGTCCGCTGGCCCGCACGGTGGCTGATTGCGCCCTGTTCCAGAACCAGATCGCCGGACCGCATCCGCGCGATGTCGCATCGCTGCGCGAGCGGGTGATCATCCCCGATGAGCTGGGCGACGTGCGCGGCTGGAAAATCGCCCTCTCGATCGATCTCGACGGTTGGGATGTGGACCCGGAGGTTGCCCGCAACACCCGAGCGACCGCCGATGCGTTGCGCGATGCCGGCGCTATCGTCGAGGAGATCGTCATCGGTTGGGATCGTGCCGACATCGCGGAAGCGGCGTCGATCCACTACACCGCCATCTTCTCGAGCTGGGCGCGCGCCGTCGCCGAGGAGCACGGTGACGATCTGACCGGCTACGCGCGGCGCTTCGCCGAAATGGGGCCGATGCCGGCCGGCGGCGTGATGCGCGGGCTGGAACTGGAAGGGCGGGTGTACGCGCCGCTCGGCGCGCTGCTGGAGACCTACCGCCTGCTGCTCTGCCCAACGCTGGCCATCCCGGCGCTGCCCGCCGGAGTTTGGATCGAGGAGCCGCTGCCCGATGCGTGGGGCATGGCGGCCGATGCGAATTTCGCGCACACCATGACGGTTCCCTTCAACATCGCCAGCCGTTGCCCGGTGATGAGCGTGCCCTCCGGATTTGCCGCCAGCGGCGTCCCCACCGGCGTCCAACTCGTCGGGCGCACCTACGCCGATGTCGACGTGTTTCACGCCGCTACGGCGATCGAGCAGCGGATGCCGTGGCTCGATGCGCCGCATCGCCGCCCCCGGTTGGGGAGCACATAGGCGATCGCCTGGCTCCGCATGGCGGCGACGTGGGAAAATGGAGGCATGACCGAGCGCAAACCCTTCGATATCCCCTTTGAAACCTGGGTGGAGCGGCAGATCCGCGAGGCGTCGGAACGCGGCGATTTCGATAATCTGCCCGGAGCCGGCAAACCGATTCCCGGTCTGGATCGACCCCACGACGAGATGTGGTGGATCAAGGAGAAGATGCGCCGCGAGAATCTCTCGTATCTGCCGCCGACGCTCATGCTGCGGCGGGAAGCGACCGATGCGCTGGAGGCGGCGCTGGCGGCTCCTTCGGAAGCGCAAGCGCGCCGCATTCTCGACGACATCAACGAGGTGATCCGCGCGGTCATCAGGCGTCCGCTGTCCGGCCCTCCGCTCAATCTCGCGCCATTCCGCATCGAGCGCGTGCTGGCCGAGCGCCGGGCCAGACGCGGCGAAGGCGAACCGACCCGGTAGGCGAATCGCCGCCGCGAGTCGCGGCAAGGTATGCTGATCGCTTGCAGCGATGGCAAGCTGGGGCGCGGCGTCGGGCGTGAATCTCGTCGAGCGCTCCGCATCAGGAGGCGCGCGTTGGTCATCCTCGCTACCGCATCGGCCCAGCCAACGGTCAAAGAGCGGCTCATTCGCATCCAGGGCGGCGTTCCGCTGCGCGGCACGGTTTCCATCGGCGGCGCCAAGAATGCCGCCCTGCCGGCGGTGGCGGCGACCCTGCTGACCGCCGACGAGTGCGTGCTCAACAATGTGCCCGATCTGGCCGACATCCGTACGATGACCACATTGCTCGCCGCGCTGGGAGCCGAGGTGGAGCACGATCCCGCCCGCAGGCGGGTGCGCGTGCGCGCCCAGCGGATCACCAGCACCGATGCGCCGCCGGAGATCGTCCGCCAGATGCGCGCATCGTTCCTGGTGGCCGGGCCGCTGCTGGCGCGCTTCGGCGAGGTCGGCGCCTCGACGCCCGGCGGCTGCCAACTCGGAGCGCGGCCGGTCGATGTGGATGTGCGCGGCTTTCGCCAGATGGGCGCCGATGTCGCCTTCGAGCCGGACGGCAGCCGCATGGCCGCGCGCAGCGTCGGGTTGCGCGGCGCCCGCATCTTCATGGACTACCCCAGCCATACCGGCACCGAAAACTTGCTGATGGCCGCCACCCTGGCCAGTGGCCGCACCCGCATCGTCAACGCCTCCTGCGAGCCGGAAATCGTGTTTCTCGGCAACATGCTGAATCGCATGGGAGCGCGCATCAGCGGACTCGGGTCTCCTGTCGTCACCATCGAGGGGGTGGATCGCCTGCATGGCGTGTCGGAGACGATTCTGCCCGACCGGCTGGAGGCAGGCACCTTCGCCATCGGGGCGGCGATCACCGGCGGCGAAGTCACGCTGCGCAGCGTGCACGCGCCCGACATGACCCCGGTCACCGCCAAGTTGCGCGAGGCCGGAGCCGAAGTGTGGACCGACGAGGATCGCATGCTCGTCCGCGCCGGCGGCGAGTTGCGGGCGCTGGAGATTCAGACGCTGCCGTTCCCGGGATTCCCGACCGATCTGCAAGCCGCATTCGCCGCGCTGATGACGCAAGCGCGGGGGACATCCCGCCTGGTCGAGCGAGTATTCGAAGATCGGCTTCGCTACACCGACGAACTCTGCAAGCTGGGCGCCGACATCTCCGTCGAACGGCATTTGGCGCTCGATGGCGATGGCGCGCCAATCCCCGGCGCGATTCGCTACGGCAACCGCGCCGAAATCGTGGGACCGACCCGGCTGCGCGGCGGCCGCGTGCGCTGCCTGGATATTCGGGCCGGCGCCGGAGTGGTGCTGGCCGGATTGGCCGCCGAGGGGGAAACCCTTATTGGCGACCCGCACCACCTCGATCGCGGGTACGAATCCTTCGTGCCGAAACTGCGCACGCTTGGCGCCCGCATCGACGAGATCGGCGCGGCGGATTGAGCGGAGCGGCGGCGTGACCGGAGGACGGTTCGCCGACCGCTCGCGTCACGACGCCGGGGTTGCCCAGGAAGCTGGGGCGCGCACCGCCTCGACCACCTCCCGCACCGCCGCGATGACCAGATCCGGCTGCTGAAGCTGAACGTAGTGGCCGCTCTCCATGGCCACCACAAAGCGGGCTCCTGGCGCCAGCCCGACCAGCCCCTCCTGCGCCGTGCGCCACGCCCGCTCGAGATCATCGGGCGGGAAACCCAGATCGTTCGCGGTCAACCCGAACGGTTGGCCGTGAGCGAGGACGACCAGAGGGATCAAGCCCAGCGGGTGGGACTCGGCCGCCGCCCGCATCGTCGCCGAAGCGGCTGCGAAATCGATCGTTTCGTAATCTGGATCGTCGGCCATCATCGGGTCCGTCTGCGAGACGACGCGCAGATAGGCCGCCCACTGCTCTGGCGTCAGCAGATCCGAAAGTTGTTCGGACCATGCATCGACCAGCACCAGCCCGACCACCTCGTCCGGGTAGGTTGCCGCGTAGAGCCGGACGAACAACCCTCCCAGCGAGTGACCGACCAACACATAGGGGCCGGTCACGTCGGCGGCCCGCAGCAGCGCGTGCAGATCGGCGACGACCGACTCGGCGGTGCGCGGCATCGGCACGGGATCGCTGCGACTCGGTTGCAGCGTCCCGTCGATCGACGCCGCTACGCCGGGACGCTCGTAGGCGCAAACCCGGGTGAAGCGGGCGATCCCTTCCAGCGCCATCGTGCGCGGCCGGTCTGGCTGCACGAGATCGTCGGTCCAGACGCTGGCAGGGCTGCGGTAGCCGGCCTCCAACACGACCGTCGGCCCGCCGGAGCCGCGACACTCCAGCCACAACCGCCGCCCGTTTCCGATGTCCACCAACCCGGCGAAGTCCCCGGTCGCCGCGCCGGAGGGGGCGATGGGCGTCGCCTGCGCGAATGCGGGCGCAGCAACCGGGGCGACGAGACCGAGCGCGACGAGCGCGCAGATGAAGAACTGCCGCAACACCCTGTCCTCCGACGCGAGATCGACCGCTGCTGACCCTACCCGCGATCTGACTCGGCGCGAGCCAGAAATCCGGGACCGCCGCTCTCCAGATACTCGTCGCGGAACCCGAGCGCCTCGCCGTGCGGGCCGATAACGAACGAGAGACCGCTCGGACCGTAGGCATTTTCGCCCGGCGGCTGCCAGGAGAAGATGTCGCCATCGAAGTGGGTCAGCGCGTACTCCGTCGGCTGCGGCCCGATCCGCAACGCCAACCCGTCGCCGGCCGCGACGATCTCCGTCTCCCCGTAGTACGCGTTCCGGTAGGTTCCCACATACGTTTCCAGCGGGTGGGCGGGCGCCGCGGGCGCCGGCGGTGCGCCCCAGTCGATCCCCGTGCCGTAGGTGGGAGCCATGATGGCGGCGAAACCGGGGATGGTGATCGCCAGCCAGTCGCGGCTGACCTCGCCGGTTTGGGCGAGATCGAGCACCGAGAGACAGAGCGCCTCCGGCACGCCCATCGGCGCCCCGTTGGTGAGCGCCAGAACGCCGAACCCGGAACCGGGCAGCAGGTAGTAGGCGGTGGCGGCCCCCAGCGCGAACGCCCCCGAATGCCCCCACTGCACCGTGCCGAACTCGGTGTAGCTGATGTTGACCCCCAGCCCGTAGAACCCGGCCCGCTCCGCGGCCGGATCGTGTGGCGGATTGGACAGCGATTGCGGGGTGTGCACCGGGGCCAGCGCCGCGGCCGGGATCACCTGCTTCCCGTCGTAGACGCCCTGTCCCAGCATGAGCCGCATCCACTGCGCGACATCGCGCGCGCTCGAACTGGCCCCGCCGGCCGGCGATTGCGCGTCCGGGTCGCGCTGCTGGGGCGTCACCTGCCAGACGCCGTCTTTCCGCACGTGGGGAATGGCGCGATTCGGCCGGGCCATGTAATCGCTGAAGCGCGAACTGGTGTCGGTCATGCCCAGCGGCGCGTAGAGGCGCTCCTGTGACAAATCCTCCCACGTCCGACCGACCGCCGCAGCAGCCGCCACCGCCGCCGCCGTCAACCCATAATTGGTGTAGAGATAGCCTTCCCGGAAGCTGTACGCCGGTTCCAGATAGCGCAGCCGGTGCAGGATCTCGGCGCGCTCGAACCCCAGATCTTCCAACAGGTCGCCGGCGTGGTCGCGCAAACCGCTGCGGTGCGAAAAGAGATCGGCCAGCGAGACCTGCTGCGTCGGCCAGGCGTCGTGCAGCGAGAACCCGGGGGCGACATCGGCCATGCGACTGGTCCAGGACATGGTCCCGTCGCCGACCACGGATGCGACGACGGTCGAGGCCAGCGACTTCGACACCGACGCGAGCTGGAATACGGTGTCGACGTCGATCGGCGCGTCTTTGCCCAGCTCGCGCACGCCGAACCCGTCGCTGAACGTCACCGCGTCGTCGTAGACGACCGCGACCGCCATGCCCGGCACGCCGCTGCGCTCCA
>JADLCW010000201.1 GCA_020847015.1 Thermomicrobiales bacterium
GCCGATGTTGGGGTGCCTGCATCGGTTGAAGGAACGCCCGTTCCGGCCGCTGGCGAGGTCGGGTCGCAAGCGGCCATTCCGGCGTTCGTCAGCGTGACGCGACTCGATGTCTCGATGGAGGACATTCTCACAGGCGAGCATGCCATCAATGTCCACAAGAGCGCGCAGGATATTGGAACCTACATTGCCTGCGGCGAAGTAGGCGGCATCCGCTATGGCGACACGATCCAGTTCGGGTTGCACGAACAAAACAACTCCGGGTACACCGGCGTCGCGCTGATCAGCAGCGACGAGCAGAACCGCACCAATGTCGTCGTCTATCTCGCCAAGACGGCGCCCACGGGCGGCGCGAGCAGCACTCCGTCGGCCTGACAACCCGGTCCGCGGCAAATCCGACAGGTCGCGCCCCGGCCGGGGCGCGACCTGTCGGCGACCGGCTACGACCCATCTCACAGCAACCATTTCCCGCCGGCGGCGTTCTGTCGCCGGCAGCAATGCGTCGGCTTGCCCCGAGCCGATTCGATCCATCAAGAATCCGGCGGATGCGCCAATCACGCACCGCACATCCAGTGCGGCGCCGTGCGGTGGGCGTGGACGCCAGTCGTCCGTTCGCGCGGATGCTCCTGGCGATCGTTCCGGGCTAAAGGTTTCAGCAGTCCACTCAATGCTCATTCCGGGCTGGCCAGATTCCCGGTTGCTCGCTCACGCCTTGTCAACTGGCGGGCGTTTGCCAGCGTGTGCGAAGGTTGCGCCAGATAGCCAACGCCACGCGAGGAGGCGGCCATGTTTCGACGATTACGCCAATCGGGATCGCTTCGCGTGCTCGCTGTCTCGATTGCGGTATGGACATTCGCGTCAGCCGCGATCGCCGGCGCCGCATCCGCTGCGTCATTCGATCCGGCGACCTTCGATCTGAATCTGCGCGACGTCGCTTCCGGGTTCGCGCGTCCGGTGTTTCTTGCCGATCCAGGCGATGGCAGCGGTCGCCTCTTTGTGGTGGAGCAAGGCGGTACGATCCACATCCTGCGCGGTCTGACCGGGAACGGCGGCGCAGTCACGGTGGATCCCGAGCCGTTTCTCGATTTACGTGGGCAGATCGCCACCGCCGACAACGAGCAGGGATTGTTGGGGCTTGCCTTCTCGCCAAACTTCGCTAATGACGGCGAACTGTACGTCGGCTACACCGCGCTGCCGGGATCTGAGGGCGGCGCCGGCAACAACACGGTGGCCCGCTTCCACATCGCTGCCGGCAACCCGAATCAAGTCGATCCCGCCTCCGAGGAAATTCTGATTTCGGTCGTCGATCCCTTCGGCAATCACAACGGCGGCAACGTGATGTTCGGACCGGATGGCTACCTCTACGCCGGACTTGGCGATGGCGGGGCCGGCGGCGACCCCTTTGGCAACGGCCAGAATCCGCACGCCTTGCTCGGTTCCCTCCTGCGGCTGGATGTGACGAATCATTCCGATGATGTCCCCTACACGATACCCCCGGACAACCCCTTCGCCGATGGCGTCAACGGCGCGCCGGAAGTCTGGGCCTACGGGCTCCGCAATCCGTGGCGCTTCTCCTTCGACCGCGCTTCCGGTGACGTTTACATCGGCGATGTCGGTCAAAACCGGATCGAGGAGATCGACATGCTGCCGGACGGCAGCAAAGGCGGAGCCAATTTCGGCTGGAACGTGATGGAGGGCACATCCTGCTACGCAGTGGAGGGTTGCGATCCTTCCCTCTTCGTGCCTCCGGTCGCTGAATACACGCACGAGTTCGGGTGCTCGGTCACCGGCGGCTACGTCTATCGCGGCGACTCCATCCCCGCGCTCGACGGGGTCTATCTCTTTGGCGACTATTGCACGGGTCTGATCTGGGGTCTCGGGCGCGACGCGGACGGCGCGTGGCGCATGTCGGAACCGATCGAAACCGGGCTGAACATCAGCTCATTCGCCGAAGACGCCAACGGGACTCTCTATGCGATCGATCTGGGCGGCGGAATCTACCGCATCGAACCGGGGGAGTGAGTGAACGCGAGCGACAATCGGCGAACGGTTCTGGTGACCGGCGCGGAAGGATTGATCGGCACGGTGGTGCGCGAGCGCCTGGGCGACCGCTACGACTTGCGCGCGCTGACGCTCACGCCGCAGCCATACCCCAGTTACGTGGCCGACATCGCCGAGTACGACGCGCTGCCTCCCGCCTTCGCCGGTGTAGACGCCGTCGTTCATCTCGCCGGTTCACCCGCAGTGGAAACACCATGGGAGCCGGTTCTCCGCAACAACATCATCGGTACGCGCAACGTCTTCGAAGCGGCGCGGGAAGCGGGAGTGCAGCGCGTCGTGTTCGCCTCCTCCAATCACGCGATCGGCATGTACGAGATCGACGGAGCGCCATCCATCTACGCGCTGGGCGACCCTCGCGTCTACGACGCCCATGCCGAACCGCGTCCCGATTCGCTCTACGGTGTTTCCAAGCTATTCGGGGAAGCGATCGGCCGTTTGCACCACGATCTGCACGGCATGGCTGTCATCTGCCTGCGAATCGGCACCGTGCGTCCCGATGATGATCCAGCTTCGGAAGCGACCCTGCAAGCCATTCCGGAGCCGCTGGCGTTCCTGAACCCGAAGCAGCGGCGCGAGCGCACTCGCGCCACCTGGCTGAGCCACCGCGACTGCGCCAATCTGATCGCCTGCGCGCTGGATGCGCCGGCGGATTGGGCGATCGTCTACGGCATCTCCAACAACTCGCGTCAGTTCTGGAGTCTGGACGACGCTCGGGCGCTGCTCGGGTACGCGCCGAACGACGCCGCGCCAATTTGACCGGGTTCAGCGCGCCCAGGCAACCAGGGCCAACCAGACGCAGAGCAGCAGCGTGACCGCCACGCAGACGATGAACGCACTCCAGGCGAGACGCGCCGGCGCGGCGATGGGCGGCGCCGGCGGTTCTTCCGGCAAGTTCGATTCTGGCATTCCTGGATCGTCGATCATAGCGGAAGGGTAGCAGGGCGATCCTTCCGCCGAGGGTCAGACCACACCGCCGAGCTGCGGCAGGAGAATGTCCTCCCAGTGCGTGGCCAGGGCGTCCCGATACGGCTCGGCGGCGACGATCCGGATGAGCCGGCGATGCTCCTCGTAGCGCTGGAAATCCTCATCGGACAGCCCGACGACATCCTTCCACGGCATCAGGGGTTGGAACCCAAGCGGCGGCCGGTCGAATTGCACCCAGGCATCGGTGCGCCAGCGTTCCGGTTTGGGAATGTCGATCAAGATCGCCTCCGGCGGTACGGGCGCGCCAAGCGCCGTTCCCAGCGCCTCGGTCACACGAATTTCCACGTCCCGCCGCGCAGCCGGATCGAAGTAGAGATTGCCCAGTCGTCCGTATACCTCGATGGCGCGATTACTCACTTCCACCGCTCGTTTGTGGATGCGTCGCTCACGCAGCGCCGCAGTCAGACGGCGCGTCGGAGCAGGCATCGCCGAGTCCGCCAACAGCGTCAGCAATGTGGCGTCGTCGAGAAGGGTGAGATCATCCGGAGCGAGGGCTCCCGCCACCAACGCTTCTTGCACCGCTCGCAGCAGCATCGCCATGCAGGCTCGGTTGGTGTGGTGCCAATAGATGTTGTCAAACATCTCCTGGCGGGCGTTGATCAGCGAGTGGAGCGCGCTGACTCCCTTCGCCCCGATGACGATCCGCCGCTCGGGCGCGCGACCTTCAATACCGACTTCGGCAACCCGCAAGGCGTCGATCAGCCGAGCGGTGTCAACGCCGCCATAGGGCACATTGCAGGCGCGCGCGTCACGCGGCAAATAATCGAGCTTGTCCATGTCCAGCGTGCCGGATAGCAAACCGCGCAGCACATGGTCGGTCTGCGTCAGCCCGCCGCGCCGGGGATCGATGATCGCCGCCACGCGGGCCGGATCGACGCCCCACTGCTCGCGCAGAATTGGCGCGATCTCCGGTCCCTCCACCAGCCGCGCGCCAACCGCCTCGTGCGGAACGACGGGCGTCCCCAATTCCTCGATGGCGTGGGAAAAGGGATAGTGGCCGACATCGTGCAACAGCGCCGCCGCCGCGAGGGTACGCGCATCCTCGGCCATCATCCAAGCGGACGCGCCGACCCCATGCAGGTGGGCGAGGGCCAGACGGGTCAGATGCAACACGCCCAAGGAGTGATCGTACCGAGCGTGGCGGGCGCCCGGCCAGATGCGGGAAACGAACCCAAGCTGCTGCACCCGCTCCAACCGCAAGAACGCCGGGGTGGAGATGAGCGCCAGTTCGGGGTCCGACAGCGGGATACGGTCATACAACGCATCGCGCACGGTGGTCGCGATGGGGAAACCAATCCCCGGCACGACGCCGGAACCGCTGCTGCCGCCAATCTGTGGAATGTCTCGTTCCATTGCGCGATTCATGCCGCAAGCATACCCGGCGCCCGGGTGGACCCGCCGAATATTCCTTCGACGCGCTAAGCTCCGCCGCGACGACGACGAGGGCGAAGCGATGCCAACGGCGCACGCGACCAGGGCCGAACCAACAGCGACCGAAGACGCCGGACCGGCCCGCCACCTGGCGCCGCACCCGGCGACCGCGTTGCCGCTGACCGCCGCGCTGATCGTGCTCGCGTTGAGCTATTGGACCGTCGATATCGTGTCGCCGGCGCTGCCGGCGATCAGCGATTCGCTCGGTGTTTCGGCGACCGGCGCGGGGCTGATCGTGGCCGCGTTCTTCGGTGGTCGCCTCGTCTCCAACCTGCCCGCGGCGGCGCTGACCGATCGTGCCGGGCCGCGTCTGACCGCCGCGGTCGGCGCCCTCGTGCTGGGCCTCGGCTCGATCGTCGCCGCGTTCGCGCACGCCGAGACGCCCTTTCTCGTGGCGCGGGCGCTGCAAGGATGCGGCGTTGCGCTGCTCGCCACGGCCGGGTTGCTGTCGGTGTTGCGAGCGCTGCCGCGAGGCGGCGCCGCGATGACCGCCTTCAACGTCAGCGCCGGCGTCGGCGGCAGCTTCGGACTCTACAGCAGCGGCTGGCTGACAGGGTCGTTCGGCTGGCGCGCCATCTTCTGGTTCAGTGCGGCGCTGGCCACGATCGTCTTCATCACGACGTTGGTCAGTCACTCCATTGCCGCGCGACAGCGCAGCCCGCGGCCAGACTTGGGACGTGCAGTCACGGCTGCCCCTTCGCCACCATCGCCGCTGTTCGGGAAGATGGCGATCGGGGCGATGCTCGCCAATCTGCTCGTCTACGCGAACTACGCCATCTGGGTCGTCGGGTTGCCGCTCTATGCCGCGGTTCGCTTCGGCGCCGGAACCGCCGACATTGCGCTGTTGCTACTGATCATCAACATCATCCACCTGCTCGGCGCGTTTCCAGTCGGCGGCGTCATTCGCCTGTTCGGAGCGCAGGCGACGATGGCGCTCGGCTTCGCATCAGCAGCACTCGGCATCGGCGCGACAATTCTCGCCCCGAACGAGCGGTGGCTGCTGGTTCCCATGGCCCTGTACGCTTTCGGTCAGGTCGCCGGCAACAGCGGCAGCGGCGATCTCTTGCTGCGTCTGGGCGGCGATACCGGACGCGGGGTGGCGATGGTTCGCCTCACCAGCGACATCGGAATGGTGGTCGGGCCGGCCGCCGCCGGCGCTCTCGTGGACGCCGCGGGCGTCACCGCCCCGTTCATCGCGCTCGCGGCCATTTCAGGAATCGCGGCAGTCGCGTCCGGGGCCGCGGCGCGTCATGCCCTACGGCCGGTTTGAGAACGACGTGGCCGGCGTGGCGCGAAATGGAGATGGGATGCAACCATTTCTGCGGTCGACGGTGCTTCGGGCAGCGGGTATGCCACAGGTGGCCGGGTGGTTTCGCACCAGCCAGCTGGCTGGTTCAATGGTGGATCTCTTCGTAGCGGGCGAGACGATCGACGACGCCCTGGTCGAGGCCGCCCGGCTGATGCGCGGCGGGATGACCGCCACGCTCGATCTGCTCGGTGAAAACGTCCAGACCGAGGGCGAGGCGCGACAAGCGGTGGAGGGTTATCGCATCGCGCTGCGCCGTCTCGCCGCCGCTGGTCTCGAACCGAACATCTCCGTAAAGCTGACCATGCTCGGACTCGATCTCGGCGATGCGCTGGCGCTGGAAACGACGGGCGTCATCGTGGAGGCGGCGCACGCGATCGGCGGCTTCGTGCGGATTGACATGGAATCCTCCGCCTATACCGAGCGCACGCTCGCCATTGCCGGTCTGCTTCACGAGCGGTTTCCGGACAATGTGGGCACGGTCATTCAGGCGGCGTTGCGGCGCTCGCCGGCCGATGTCGAATGGGCGATCGCGCGGGGCATGCGGATCCGGCTGGTGAAGGGCGCCTACGCCGAACCAGCCGCCGTGGCGCTGGGCTCGGGCGGAGCGGTCGATGAGGCATATGTCCGGTTAATGGAACGGCTGCTGGACATCGGAAATTACCCGGCGCTGGCGACACACGATCCGGCGCTGATCCGTGCGGCCCAGGGCTACACGGCGCGGATGGCCATCTCGCCCGATCGGTACGAATTTCAGATGTTGTACGGCGTCCGGCGCCAGGCGCAGCGGGATCTCGTCCGGGACGGCTACCGGATGCGCGTCTACGTGCCCTATGGTTCGCAATGGTATCCATACTTCACCCGCCGCATCGCCGAGCGGCCAGCCAATGCGCTTTTCGTTCTACGTCAGATTTTCGACTGATCGCTCGGCGTCGTGGCGCCCATGCCAATTGAATCCAGAGTTCACAGGCGATTTGCTATACTTTTTTTGTCGAGAGGGACGCCGGAGCGAACCTCCGGTAGCGGAGGCGCATCCTCCGGCTCCCGACCCGTGACAGGATTCGCCAAACACCAAAGAGAGGCGAGATGCCGCACGGAGCGCGTAAGCGAGAGGATCATCACAGTGAGCCGCGAGCGACGCCGGCTCTTCCTGGAGGAAGAGACGACGGCGGAGCCGGGGCGCTTTGGGTGTCCAATGCTCGTCCGATCGCGGACATCGCCATCCGGCAGGGTGGTGGGAGTCGCGATGCGTTGTTCGTTAGGCTGGGCGCTGCCTGACGAACTGGAAGCGGCCCGTTGCCGCGCCACGGACGGAGTGATCGACTGCTGGAAGATGCACCCGGAGCGCACCCCGCTTATCGCCGTTCCCGGATCAGATCTTGGCGCAGCGCAGGATGCGGAGACCACGTCTATCGTGCTGGCCGCCGACTGACGCTGCCTATCGGGATTCGCCAAACGCAACGCCGGCTCGGTAATCCGAGCCGGCGTTCGGCGTTTTTCGTGGTCGAGCCGGATCGGTTCAGTCGCGCGGGGCGCGCTCGCGGATCGCCCGCTCGACCTCGGCCGGCGTATTCAGACGCAGGTCGAGCGCGGGATATTTCAGATCCGGCGGAATGTCGAGATGGAACGTGAACTGGACCGGCTCCAGGCGCTCCTGCTCGGCCCACCATGCGTAGAGCGGCGGCAGCCAGGAGAACCCTTCGGCGCGAATCCGCCACAGCGCCACCCCGGCGCCACGCTCGTAGGTGAGCGCTTCGCCAAAATAGACCTCAGCATCGCCCCGACCGTGAATGATATTGACCACATCGTCGTAGTGGCGCGGAGAACCCTTGAGGGAGAACCACCAACCGCCGGTTCGCGGCGCTGTCGCCGACTGTTCCTGTTTGCCTCCCAGCATTGGGCTCATTCCGCGCGTTCCTCCACTGCTGCCTCGGCGTCTCAGGACGTCGGGTTGTCTGCTAACCGTCGGCCGGGATTGTACTCCGACAATGCCATAGCGGTTGACCTCATGGCGCCGGCGCCCAGTCTGCCGGCCAGGCAGCCAGCGCGGTACCCTTCGCACGGACTGCCCGACGGGCGCGGATTCACATCGCACGATCACCACGGGGCTTGGGAGGGGGAGCGACGCATGAAGATCGGGCTAGTCGTGCCCATCGCGGGAACATCGGAAAGCGCACCGCCGCGCTACGCGGAGATCCGGCGTACGGCGCAGCAAGCGGAGACATTGGGATTCGATTCGATCTGGTTATTCGATCACCTGCTGTATCGCTTCGACGGCCAGCCGACGGGCATTTGGGAAGCCTGGACCATGCTGGCTGCGCTGGCCGAAGCGACCGAGCGGGTCGAATTGGGCACACTGGTGATCTGCACCGCATTTCGCAACCCCGCCGTTCTGGCAAAAATGACCGACGCGGTCGATGAAGTCAGTGGGGGGCGGCTGATTCTCGGGTTGGGAGCCGGCTGGCACAAACCAGAATTCACGGCGTTCGGTCTCCCATTCGACCACCTCGCGGGGCGTTTCGAGGAAGCGCTGGAGATCATCACGCCGCTCGTACGCACGGGCGCAGTCGATTTCTGCGGTGAATACTCCCAGGCTCCGGACTGCCTGAATCTGCCGCGTGGGCCGCGTCCTGACGGACCGCCAATTCTGATCGCCTCCGCCGGACCGCGCATGCTCCGGCTTACCGCCCGTTTTGCCGACTCCTGGAACACGGCCTGGCTAGGCGCGCCGGATGAACTGCCAGCGCGCCGGGCGAAGCTGGACGCTGCTTGCGCCGAGGTGGACCGGGATCCGAAGACGCTCGCGACCACGGTCGGCGTCATCATCGCCTTGCCGGATCTGGGGGCCGACGCAGCGATGGCGGCGGATCCGGCCAAGGCGCTCAGCGGCGACGCAGCGGCGCTGGCTGAGGGATTTCGGGCCTATGCCAGTCTCGATGTCGCGCATGTGATTTGCGATGTCTTCCCGCGCACGTCGGAGGCGATCGCGCGAGTGGCGGAGGCTGCGCGCATGGTTCGCGGCATCTGACGGATGCAGGAGGGAAGCGGAATGGGGCAGGGTGACGAGCATCGACCGGAGGGAACCGGGCCACGCGTGGATAAGATCGAAGTCAACGGCATCACGATGATCGTTCGGCGCTGGTCGGGGCCGGACGACACCGGCGAAGCTCCAACAGTGCTGCTGCACGGGTTGCTGCAAACCGGAGCGGGGATGGCCAATCTGGCCGCCCATCTGGCGCGGCGCGGCGCCGTGATCGCTCCGGACTTGCGCGGCCGTGGAGGATCGAGTCGGCCGGACGGCGGTTATGATCCGGCGACAATGGCGGCGGATGTCGCGGCCTTGATTGAAGCGCTCCACCTGGATCGCCCGCTCGTCATTGGTCGACTCCATGGCGGGATCGTGGCCTACCATCTGGCGCGCCTCCGACCCGATCTCGTGCGAGGTCTGGTGCTGGGCGGAACATCGCCAGATATTTCGCCCGATCGCGCGGAACGGTCCTTGGCGGCGTTGCAGGCGCTGCCGCGCGCGTTCGCCACCTACGACGCGGCGGTCGACTTCTACGAACGAGGGCTGGGGCTCTCCGCCGCCCGGGCCCGCCACGACATCCCGTCCGATTTGGCGCGGGACGCCAACGGATCGTATACGTGGCGGCACGACCTGGGTTCGATCGCGGCGATCGAAGCCGCGTCGTCGCCCCGTGACGACTGGGATCTGCTGGCCGGAGTCGTCTGTCCCACGCTGTTCCTTCGCGGCCAGCGCGGCGAGGCATCGCCGCGGATCGCGGACAAGGTGCGTGAGATCATGCCCGACTGCCGGACGCAGACGATTCTCGGAGCCAGCCACGATCTGTTTCTCGGTCCCGGCGCCGAGCAGGTCTTTGGAGCTATCGAGTTGTTCCGGATGCAGCTTTCGCCAGCCGGCCGCACATCGGGCGAGACAGCGCCACCATCTGTCGGCGAGACGAGTCGGTCGCCGGCGCCGACGATCGCGGGGCGAATTGTGGCGGCGATCAACGCCCGCGACGAGCAGGCGATCGCCGATCTGTTCGCTTCCGATGCGCGCATGAATCAGTACCTGCCAGAGGGTGTGGAGAACCACGGCGGCGTAGATCTGGTGCGCGCCGCGTTTTGGCAATTGCTGGAAGCATTCCCGTCCGGCGTGGTCGAAGCGCTGCATACGGTGGACAGTGACCGCGAGTTGGCGATGCTGTTGGCGGTGCGCGACGAGATGACCGGAGCGATCCGCTTCCTGACGCCGATGTTCGCCACGTTGGCGAACGGCCGCATCATCGAGTTGACGACCACTTCGCAGCGGATCGCCCGAGGCGGGGAGATCACCCCGGACGAAGCTGCCGCATCGGCTCAGTAGGTGGCGCGGCCGCCAGAGATATCGTAGACGGCGCCGGTTGAGAACGACAGATCGTCGGAGCTGAGAAACGCGACGAGCGCCGCCACCTCGTCCGGTTTGCCGACCCGGCCCATCGGGATGCGGCTGGTCATGTACGCGATATGCTCGGCGCTAACCTGCGCGAGAATCGGCGTCTCGATCACCGCCGGGGTCACGCTGTTGACCAGAATCCCCTTGGTGGCGACCTCTTTCGCCACCGACTTGGTTAGCCCGATGACTCCCGCTTTGGCGGCGGAGTAGGGAACCGCGTTGGGGTTGCCCTCCTTGCCGGCGATCGAAGCGATGTTGACGATGCGCCCATATCCCGTCTCGATCATGCCGGGAATGACGGCCCGGCAGCCAAGAAACACGCCGGTCAAGTCGATATCCATGACCTGCCGCCATTCCTCGACCGAGAGCTCCCAGATCGGGGCGGAGCGTCCGGCGATGCCGGCGTTGTTGACAAGGATCGAAACCATCCCCCACATGGACGACGCGCGCGCCACGGCCGCGGCCCACGAGTCCGCATCCGTGACATCCAGATGCTGGGCAATCGCGCCCTCGCCGATCCGCGCGGCCGCCTCCTGCGCCGCCGCCTCGTCGATATCCGCGATCATCACCCGCGCCCCTTCGGACGCCAAGCGGCGGGCCGCTGCTTCGCCGATGCCGCGCGCCGCCCCGGTGACGATGGCCGTTTTTCCTTCGAATCGCATGAGCGCTCCCTTCGACCCGACGATGTCTTTCCTGATTTCCGCCGCGCAACTATAGCGCCGGCCCGATTCCGATTTTGCTGCCCGCCCTTTGAGAGCTCGCAGCAAAATCGAAACAGCAGTCACTGCCAGCCGGCCGTCAGGTTGCCGCCATCGTGAGACGGACGCCATGCCGAACCAGTCCGGCGATCGCGCACCACCGGACGCCGCGTCGTGAATTACTCGTCCGCGAACTCCGCCACCTGTTTGGCGATGAATGCTTCCATGCCGATTGTTTGGTCGTCGGTGGCGAACGCTGCCCCGAACAAATCGAGCTCGGAGTTCAATCCTGCCGCCGGTTCGCCGGAAAAGGCGCGGGACATGGCCGCTTTGGCCGCACGCACCGCGCGCGGACTGTTGGCGGCGATGCGCGCGGCCAGCGCCTGCGCCTCGTGCGGCAGCCGATCGGCGGGGTAGACGGCATTGACCAGCCCGATCCGCAGCGCCTCGGCGGCGCCCACGCGGCGCCCGGTGAATATGATCTCGGCGGCGATGCCGGGTCCGACGACGCGCGGCATTCGCTGCGTGCCGCCCCATCCCGGTGGGATGCCGAGCGTCACCTCAGGCTGCGCGAACGCGGCGTTCTCGGAGCAGATTCGGATGTCGCAGGCCAGAGCCAATTCGCAGCCTCCACCGAAGGCGTAGCCGTTGACGGCGGCAATGACCGGTTGGGGGAGCGTCTCGATCGCCTTGGTGACCGCGTGGCCCAGCGCCGCGAAGGCGCGCCCTTCTCGCGGACCGAACGTCGCCATCCGCTTGATGTCGGCTCCGGCGGAGAACGCACGGTCGCCGGCCCCGGTCACGATCGCGCAACGAACGCTCCGGTCGTCGCGCAGCGTTCGCAGCAATGCCAGCAGCGCCTCCAGGTGCGGCGCATCGAAGGCGTTGAGCGCCTCCGGTCGGTCGATCGTGACCGTCGCGACGTAGCCGTCGCGGGCAACATCAATCGCCACCTTCCCCTCCCTCGGCGCGGTAGAGCGCAGCGTTGCGAAGATATCGGCGCGCATTCTCGCGGCAACGCTGGCGCTCTTCGTCCGTCAATTGCCGCCGAGCACGCGCCGGCGTCCCCATCATCAAGGTTCCGGGATCGACGGTCGCATCCTCGGGCACCAGAGCGCCGGCGGCTACGATCGATTCCGCACCGACGATGGAGCGCGACAACACGATCGCCCCCATGCCGACCAGCACGCCATCGCCAATGGTCGCAGCGTGCACGATGGCTCCATGGCCGACGGTCACGTCATTACCGAGCACGCACGGCGTGCCGCGGTCGACGTGAAGCACGGCGTTGTCTTGCACGTTGCTGCCCCGCCCGATGCGAATCGGAGCCACATCACCGCGGATCGTCGCATTGAACCAGACGCTGGACCCCGGGCCGATTTCCACATCGCCGACAACCACCGCGCCGGGAGCCAAATAGACATCGGCGGCGATGCGCGGTGACACGCCACCGAAGGGGAGAACGATCGGACCGGTCATGGGCGGACGCCTCCCTCGACGCGCACCACCACGGCATCGCCGCCACCGCCGCCCGAGCAGATTGCGGCCACTCCGATGCCGCCGCCGCGCCGGCGCAGTTCGTGAATGAGCGTCAACACGATGCGCGCGCCGCTGGCGCCAATGGGATGACCGAGCGCGACGGCGCCGCCATTGACATTGACGCGTTCCAGGTCGATGCCGAGCCGCTGCGCCGAGATGAGGGGGACACTGGCAAACGCCTCGTTGATCTCCCACAGATCGACATCCGTCGGCGTCAAATCCGCTTTGGCAAGCGCCTTTTCGGAGGCCATGGCCGGAGTGTAGGCCAGATAAGGCGGGTCCCAGGCAGCGGCGCCCTGCGCCAGAATGGTCGCTGCCGGAATCAGCCCACGGTCGGCCGCCCACGCCGCATCGGCCACGATCGCGGCGGCTGCGCCATCGTTGACGCCGGGCGCGTTGCCGGCGGTCACCGAGTGGTTCGGGTCGAACACGGGTTTCAGGCGGGCCAGCGCCTCCATGCTGGTGTCGCGGCGTGGCGCTTCGTCGCGGTCGACCACGGTGGCGCCCGTGCGATCCACGATCTCGACCGGAACGATCTCCTCGCTCAGCCAACCGGCCTGCTGGGCGGCGATCGCACGCTGGTGGCTGCGCAATGCCCAAGCATCTTGCTCTTCGCGGCTGACGCCTTCCTCAGCGGCGACGGCTCCGCCGTGGATGCCCATATGACAGCCGGCAATCGCGCAGCTCAGCCCATCGCCGATCATCATGTCCTCGAACACGCCGTTGCCCATCCGGTACCCGGTCCGCGCCTGGCGAACGATATAGGGAGCCTGCGACATGCTTTCCATGCCGCCGGCGGCGACGACCTGGTAGTCGCCCGCGCGAATGAGCGCGTCGGCCAGCGCGATCGCCCGCATGCCGCTGCCGCAAACGCGGTTGATCGTCTCGGCCGGCACGGTGCGATCCAGCCCGGCCAGCAGCGCGACCTGCCGGGCCGGATTCTGACCGGCGCCCCCCTGCAACACCTGCCCCATGATGACGTTCTCGATATCGGCCGGATCGATGCTACTGCGCTCCAGAGCGGCGGCAAGCGCGCGGGCGCCAAGATCGACCGCGCGGCGCGAGGCGAGCGCCCCGTTGAGACGACCGAAGGGGGTGCGGGCGCCCCCAAGAATGACGCTGGTCGGTTGGCGATAGGTGCTCACGAGGCGCATGTCTCCTGCGAACAGAGGATGATGCCTGGAGTATCGCGGTTGATCTGGTCGCGGGCAATCCGCGCGGCACGCGAACGACCCGGCGTGATGCCGGGTCGTTCAGCACCGGAGAGATTGGGCGTGCGGTCGCCGCTCAGTCGCCGACGAGGACCGTCGCGCTCTCCTCGGCAAATCCGGGAGCCGGCGGCTGCGGGCAACGCAGCGGCTTGTCCTGCCGATATCCGAGCGCATACTGCGCCTGAAGCAGCGTGTGAATCTCGCGCGTGCCCTCGTAGATGACCGCACCGCGCGCATTGCGCCAGAATCGCTCCACCGGATACTCGTTGGAGAACCCGTAGGAACCATGCACCTGAATCGCGTCGTCGGATGCCTGATGAGCGGCGTCGCAGGCATACCACTTGGCAAGCGAAGTTTCGCGGGTGTTGCGGACGCCGCGGTTTTTCAGTTCGGCCGCTTGCATGTTCAGCAGATAGGATGCTTCGTAGCCGGCGACCATCTTCGCGATCATCTGCTGCACGAGTTGCAGCTTGCCGATCGGTTCCCCGAACGCTTCGCGCTCGTTGGCGTACTTGACGCTGGCGTCCAGACAGGCCCTGATCAACCCGATGGCGCCGGTCCCAACCGTGAAGCGCCCCTGGTCGATGCAGCTCATGGCGATCTTGAAGCCTTCGCCCTCTTCGCCGATGCGGTTCTCGGCCGGGATGCGAACGTTGTTGAACGCCAACTCGCCGGTATTGCCGGCGCGAACTCCCAGCTTCCCCTTGATGGAGCCGGTGGTGAACCCTTCCATGCCGCGCTCGACCATGAAGGCGGTCAGACCGGCGTGCTTCTTGCTGCGGTCGCCGGAAGCGAACACCAGGAAATGGTCGGCGACATCCGCCAACGAAATCCACATCTTGGACCCGTTCAGGATGTAGTCCGCGCCATCCTTGACATAGGTCGATTCGATCGATCCGGCGTCGGAACCGGCGTTCGGTTCGGTGAGCGCAAAGGTCGCGATTTTTTCACCTTTCGCCTGCGGCACGAGCCAACGCTGCTTCTGCGCCTCGGTCGCCCATTGCAGCAGCGCCAGGCTGTTCAACCCGACATGCACGCTCATGATCACACGCAGGAAGGTGTCGACATATTCCAGTTCGGCGCAGGCCAGCGCCAGGCTGACATAATCCATGCCAGCCCCGCCGTATTCCTCGGGGATCGGCAAACCGAGCAACCCCAGCTCGCCCATCTGGTCGAGCACCTCGCGGTGGAACTCGCCCTTGGCGTCCCACTGCTGAATGTAGGGGGCAACCTCGCGCGCGGCGAACTCGCGCACCATGTCGCGCACTTGAACCTGCTCGTCGGTGAGCTCGAAGTTCATCCCGATCCGTCCCTTCTGTGCTGCGGGCAGCGGTCCACTCCGGGGGCGCTGGCGAGCCGTCGTGTCGTGTGTGGTGGAGTATAGGAGAGGGCGAATTGAGCGGACAATTCTTCCGAACGGGCGGGTTCCACCCGGCGACGGCGTACACCGAATCGGTTTGACCGGGTCTCGGCCGGCGATGCATGATCCGCATATCGATGGCCGATCCGGAGCGGCGGGCCGCGAGCGCAAGGAGCGAACATGGACGAAGCGTTCGATGCCATCGTGGTCGGCGCGGGACCGGCCGGCGTCACCGCCGCTCGCGAGCTGGCCAACGCCGGACTGTCGGTCGTCGTGCTGGAGCGCGGGCAGTTCCCGGGCGCCAAGAATGTCTGGGGCGGCATTCTTTACCGGGAACCGACCGAGGCGCTGATTCCCGGTTTCGAGCAGGACGCGCCGCTGGAGCGCCCCATCATCGAACAGCGCTATCTGCTGCTCACCGACGATGCCATGATGGGGGCCACATTCCGTTCGGAACGCTTCGCCCAGAAACCCTACAACGCCTACAGTGCGCTCCGCTCTCCGTTCGATCGCTGGCATGCCGCCACCGCCGAGGCGGCCGGAGCCGAGATCTATTCCGAGTTCGCGGTGCGCGATCTTCTGTGGCGAGAAGGCTGCGTGGCGGGCGTCACCACCGGGGATGAAGAGGGCGAACTGCCAGCCAATTGCGTGGTGCTGGCCGACGGAGCCAATTCTCTGCTGGCTCAAAAAGCGGGACTCCATGCGGAATGGAAACCAGCCGATCAGGCGCTGGTCGCCAAGGAATTGATTGCGCTGCCGGCGGCAACCATCGAGGAGCGCTTCGCGCTGACCCCGGGCATGGGAGCCGCGCTGGAGATCTTTGGTGAATCGACCTGGGGTCTGCTCGGCTATGGGTTCATCTACACCAACAAGGATAGTCTCTCCATCGGCACCGGAGCGCTCCTGTCGGATCTGATCGACACCGGCTACAACGTCAACGATATGCTCGACCGCTTCAAGAAGCATCCGGCTATCGCTCCGCTGGTGGCTGGCGGCGAGCCGATCGAGTATTCCGGCCATCTCATTCCAGAGGGCGGGTTCGATCGCATGCCGACGCTGTACGGCGACGGCGTGCTGGTCGTGGGCGACGCGGCCGGATTCGTCAATCCGCTCAACCGGGAAGGGGCCAATCTCGCCATGCTTTCCGGCAAGCTGGCCGCACAGACAATCATCGAGGCGAAGGCGCGCGGCGACTTCTCGGCGGCTTCACTGTCGCGCTATCGGGAACTGCTGGATCGGAGCGTGGTGCTGCAGGATCTGAAAAAGATCCGTCATGTCACGCCGTTCGCTCACCAGCGACCGCATTTACTGCGCGACTATCCGCGACTGGCGGCTTCGCTGGCGGAAGAGTACCTGACGGTCGACGGAACCCCGAAGTCCGCCAAATACAAGAAGCTCATGCGCATGATCGCCGGGGCGCCCAAGCGGCGACTGCTGAGCGACGCGATCGGAGCCCGGGCGCTGCTGGGTTGACGAAGATCCCGCGTTCGGCAGACCCGATTCGGGCGCGCTGGCCAGCACACTCGTACGCACTCGGCTGGCGATCGATCGCCCGTGCGTGGTACGACATAGAGCGTCCGTATGCGGAATGGCGTTTTATGGCGCGGCAGTACGATGAGTCGCCATAGTATCTTTTGATCGACTTCTCAAGATGTATATCTCAAATTTCCACTTATGAATATGCTTTCTATCGCTATTGTATCGGTAGATTACAAGAATCGACGCAACGGACGCTTCGTGCGATACTGGCGCGACGGTCGGACCAAAGCGGGTCGCCGGCCGCGAAGCGTGGAAGGCGGAACCGCACGTGGCTCGTTTGGCCCGTCTCGCCATCGCCGGAGCGGTGTTGGCCAATGGGGTTCTTGCGGTCGGTCAACCGGTGCAACCGGCGGACGCGGCGATGGCCGGCGCGCTGCCGCTGATCCAGAACCAGCGCACCCAGCCCGCGGACACCGAGCCGCTGGATGCCGATCTCGGGACGACCGCGTCCACCTCGCCGACCGGCGCCGACGAAGAAGATCTCGATCGGGAACCGCGAACCTCGGCAACGGCAGGCGGAACCGATGTCGAGCCGCTCGACCAGGGAGCGCCGCCGGCGGCTCCCGCAGCCGCCGAACCAGTCTCAGCAGCCGCTCCCGCCGCTGCGGCCCCGCTTGCCTCCGAGCCGGTCCAAAGCGGCGAGACGTCAGCCCCAGCCGAGCCGACCACAGCCGGATTGGGGTGGCCCTTCAACAAGAAGGAAGGCGGCGGCGTATTTGTCAACGCCGGGTTCGGCCCCGGCGAGGCGTCCAGCGGGCAGGGCGTGCAGACGTGCAGCGTGCGGGCGGTCAACGGCCGCGCGTATTCCGGTTCCGGGTGCAGCGGGGCCGATGTCGTAGCTGGGTTCACCAAGGAGGCCGGCATCGCCGTCTCCGACGTGGCCGCGACCGGCAAGACCGATATTGGCGACCTCGCCGCCATGGGAATCGCGGACGTCATACCGAATCTCGACAACACGTCCTCGACTGAAGCGCCTCCATCGAGCCGGTCGACGCCGTCCGGCAGCGGAGCCCGCAACTCCGATCGCACCACGGTCTCACGCACCCCCGGCAGCATCTCAAACCCCAACGACGACGCCATCATCGTTACAGGGCCGAGTCAAACGACCACCCGCACCACCACGCGCAACGAAGACGGCACGACCGTCACCGATACGGCCCAGGGCGCCAAAAACCAGACGAAAACCCCGAAATCCGACAAGGCCAGCAACGACGAGAACGCCGGCAAGAAGAACGGCAATGGCAAGAAGCGTCATAACAAGAAACAGTCGAAAAAACAAAACAAGAAACATCACAAGAACAACAAGAATAACAAGAAGCGCGGCAAGAACAAGAAACAGCAGAAAAACAAGCAGCGGAAGGCTAGTGGCGAGCGTTCTCTGACTGGCAAATCCAATATGGCGAACACCAGCCGCGCCCGGAAGGCCGCCGATAAGCACCTGCCTCCCGGTTGCCGCACCGACGCCCGCACGCGACCGGACAATCCGCCCGGTTGCAAGGAATAGGCGGCTGCGGCTCCTCCGAGCCGGGATGGGACGGGAAGGTCGCATCGCACGGTCGGCGGGAAAGCAGCATGGGCTGCGCCATGGGCCGGCTCCCGCCACGCTGGTTTCCGCCATCCCATTGACAAAGTAGCCGCAAACCCATTAGCTAGAGTCAGCATCGACAGGAGCCGCCGCCAGTCACAATTTGCCGCCCAGTGACGGTTGCTACGGAGTCCGACATGGAAGAATCCCGCTTCGACCGGGTCGCCCGATCCTTCGCCGGCGGCATCAGCCGCAGAATGCTCCTCGCGTCGATCTCCATCCTCGTCGGAAGTCGATCCGCCGCCGCCGCCGATCTCGCGTGCCGTCCTGAGGGGGCCTGGTGCGGGATGTGGGGCGGTTGCTGCTCCGGACTGGTGTGCGAGGTACAGCCGGTGAACCCGAATCTCGGGACTTGCCGAACCGGATCGGATCCCAACGGAACCGGGATCGTGATGGCCGGTTTCGATGCGTCCCAGACTTCGGCCGCTCAAGATGCGTCGCAGACCGACGACAAGAAAAGCCGACGCACCGCCAAGCGCAGCAAGCGCAAGTCGCGCCGCTCCGGCCGGCGCGGCAAGCGTTCCACCCGCAACGCCAGCAATCGGTCGACCGGCGCCACGGATGCTTCGCTCACCGGCATCGCGCTGACAGTGACCCTGAATTGCGGCGCGAACGCGGGGTCTCCCGAACTGACGACTATCCGCAATACCGGCGCAGTGACGGTGCAGTTGCTGCAGATCGAACCGCTCGTCGGCATGCCGGGCGCCATGCCGCTTGACGCGAACCAGTTGCCGATCGCGCCCGCGCAGACGAGCGTGTTCGCATCCGGCTTTGCATCCGGCGCCCAACCCTCCGGCGCCAACTTCTGGACGGACCAACCTGTCTATAACCGAAAGAAGAAGGGCGAGGGGGTGTTGGTGACCATTGAATCGGTCGAGGCCGATGGAAGCGAACCGCGCCCGGCGTATGTCAAGGCCTTCTGCGACAAGTCCAAACCGCAACTGATCTCAGCGACGAACCCGAATTAGGTTCTCTCCGGCCGCACTCGGCGCAGCACATCGTGCGTCGGGACGGGCGCGTGACGCCGGCCGGCGCCGCAGCATCCCGCCCGGATTGTTCGCGCCGGGCTCCACATGTCAGGCTGCCATCCACGTCGCACACTGGAGGGGGAATGCATTGAATCCCCTCAATCGGATGCGGCGGGCGGGAGTGGGGGAGCGAGCCACCAGGATGGCCCTTGCCGCGCTGGCTTGGGGGCTTGGACCGCGCATGCCCGATTCTCATGAGCCGTTTCTGGCCAGCATCAGCGCGATTCTGACAATGCAGATCACCGTCTCCGACTCGGTCGCGACGGCAACCCAGCGCATCCTTGGCGTCATCGTCGGAGCCAGCACCGCGCCGCTCATCTCCGTGGCGCTCGGCGTCAGCGGCCGCTCTACCGCCGGCGCCGGCGGGTCCGTCCGATGGCGCCCAGGCCGGCGCTCGACAGCGCCCGTTGCGGTCGGCAGCCGACTCAAACGCGCGGCGGGAAGTCGGGTCGCGGCCCGCCGAGGCGCGGACGCAGATCGAGCGCCAGCCCGGCCCGGCGGCGCGCCGCC
>JADLCW010000202.1 GCA_020847015.1 Thermomicrobiales bacterium
CGAGCGGCGGACGCTGGCAACTCCGTCTGCCAACCCTGCGTGTCCGACGACGAGGGGGCCTTCGTGGCCCCTTCGTCGTCGGCGCCCCCCTACAGGCGCTCAGATCGGCAGGCGGAATTGCTCGTAAACAATCAGTTCCGCCTGCCTGACCACCGTTTCGGTGGCCCCCTCGGTTTTCTCCGGCGGGTAGCCGTGCTTGCGCAGCACCCGCTTGACGGCAACCCGCATCCTGGCGCGCACGTTGTCGCGCACCGTCCAGTCGATCGTCGCGTTGTCGCGCACGGTGGCCGCGACTTCGCGGGCGATGGTCAGCAGCGCGGCATCGCCCATCACCGCGGCCATGTCGGCTCCGCCGAGCGCGTCGTAGAAGGCGACTTCGGCCTCGCTCAACCCCAGCTTCTCACCGCGCCCCTGCGCCGCCTGCAGCTCGTTGGCGAGCGCGATCAACTCCTCGATGACCTGCGCCGTCTCCACCGAGCGATTGCGGTAGCGCGCCAGCGCTTCCTGCAGCCGCTCCGAAAACAGCCGCGACTGCACGACGTTGGCGCGGCCTCGGGTGGCGATCTCATCGTCGAGCAGTTTGCGCAGCAGCTCGA
Organism: Thermomicrobiales bacterium; assembly: GCA_020847015.1. Classification (GTDB taxonomy): domain Bacteria; phylum Chloroflexota; class Chloroflexia; order Thermomicrobiales; family UBA6265; genus CADCWF01. The sequence continues at coordinate 597 of JADLCW010000202.1, forward strand.
CCGCCAGATTCTTGTGCTCCAGGTGGCGCACGTCGTCGAGGAAGCCCTCGGAGAGAATGGAGATGTCCGGTTTCTCCAGCCCGGCCACCGTGAAGATGTCCACCACTCCGCCCGGCGCGATGGCTCCGTCGATGAGTTGGCGCACGGCGCGCCCCATGGCGTCCGGCGCGGAGCCAATGGGCGCGCGCCGGCTCAACTTGTCGAGCGCCGCCTGCACGTTCTGGAAGAAGGCGACCTCGGTTTTCACCCGCACCGCCGCCTCGGTCGCCGCGGCCAGCGCGAACGCCTTCAGCAGCGCCGCCGTCTGGTCTGCGTAGCGTTTTTGGAACCCCGGCTGCCGCAGCTCATTGAGCAGCACGAACTCCTGCGCTTGCGTCAGCACCCCCAGCCGCTCCGACGCGCTGCCGGTCAGAAACGCCTGGTAGTCGAACCCGTGCATCAGCGCCCGGCACACCTCCAGCTTCTCCCGCAGCACCGCGACCAGTTCGCCCTCCTCCGGCGTGGCGTCGTCCACCCCGGCGACCCCGCGACCGCGCCCGCCGCTCTCGCTATAGACGCGCAGCGCCTCGCGCAGGTTGTTGGCGAGCCCCAGATAGTCGACCACCAGCCCGCCCGGTTTGTCGCGGAACACCCGATTCACCCGGGCGATGGCCTGCATCAGCGCGTGACCCCGCATCGGTTTGTCGAGATACATGGTGTGCAGCGGCGGCACATCGAAACCGGTCAGCCACATGTCGCGCACGATGACGATTTGCAACGCGTCATCCGGGTTCTTGAAGCGGGCCTCGATGGCGCGCCGCCCGCGCTTGCTCCGGATGTGGCGCTGCCACTCCGGCGGGTCGGATGCCGAACCGGTCATCACGACTTTCAGCTTGCCGGTCGCGTCGTCGTCGCTGACCCATGCCGGTCGCAATTGGGCGATGGCGTCGTAGAGGGCGACGCAGATGCGCCGGCTCATGCCGACCACCATCGCCTTGCCATGCAGCGCGTCTTCGCGCCGCTCGAAGTGGGCGACCAGATCGGCGGCGAGGGCGTCTAGCCGCTTCGGCGTGCCGACGACCTCTTCCAATTGGGTCCATTTGGCGGCCAGTCGGCCGCGCTGCGCCTCCTCGGTTTCGGTGATTTCGTCGAAGGCGGCGTCCAACCCGGCGGTTTGCCCCCCCGGCAGCTCCAGCGACACGAGGCGGCTTTCATAGGAGATCGGCACCGTGGCCCCGTCGGCGACGGCCCGCGCGATGTCGTAGACATCGATGTAGTCGCCGAACACGAGCCGGGTGTCCTTGTCGTCCAGCTCCAGCGGGGTGCCGGTGAACCCGACGAAGGTGGCGTTGGGCAGCGCGTCGCGGATGTGGCGGGCGTAGCCGTCGAGCAGGTCGTACTGGCTGCGGTGCGCCTCGTCCGCCAGCACGACGACGTTGCGGCGGTCGGTGAGCAGCGGGTGGTCTTCCCCGCGCTCGTCCGGCGTGAACTTCTGCACGGTGGCGAACACCACGCCGCCGCTGGCGACCCGCAGCAACTCGCGCAGGTGCTCCCGGGTTTTCGCTTGGACGGGCTCCTGCCGCAGCAGGTGATCGCCGCGGGCGAACTGGCCGAAGAGCTGGTCGTCGAGGTCGATGCGGTCGGTGAGCGCGACGATGGTCGGGTTGGCCAACGCCGGTTGCTGAATCAGCTTGCCGGCGAATAACACCATGGTCAGACTCTTGCCGGAGCCCTGGGTATGCCACACCACCCCGCCCCGCCGGTCGCCGTCGGCGGCGGCCGCCTGCACGGTCGAGGCGACCGCCTTGCGCACGGCGTGGAACTGGTGATAGGCGGCCACTTTCTTGACGATCACCGCGCTATCGTCGGAGTCCTGCTCGAACAGCACGAACGAGCGGACCAGATCGAGCAGGCGCGCCGGAGCGAAGACGCCCTTGAGCATCACCTCAAGTTCGCCCATGCCGGGCGGAGCCACCTCGTCGCCGTCGATGGTTTTCCAGGCGACGAAGCGCTCCTTCGGCCCGCCCAGCGCGCCCATCCGGGCGGTTAACCCGTCGGAGCCGACCAGCAGCGCGTTGGTGCGGAACAGCACCGGAATTTCCGCCTGGTAGGTCTGGAACTGCCCCCAGGCAGTGTCTTCGTCGGCCTGCGGATCGACGGGGTTTTTGAACTCGATGACGACCAGCGGCAACCCGTTGACGAACAGCACGACATCCGGTCGCCGCTCGTGCCCGCCCTCGACGACGGTGACCTGGTTGACGGCGAGCAGATCGTTGTTGGCCGGATGGTCGAAATCGATCACCTGGACCAGATGCCCGCGCGGTTCGCCGTCGTGCAGCACTTCCACCGGCACGCCATCCACAATCAGCCGCGACACGGCCGCGTTGGCGTGCAGCAGGGTGGGACCGCTGGTCTGGGC
>JADLCW010000203.1 GCA_020847015.1 Thermomicrobiales bacterium
ACCGTGCTTGAAGAGTTACGCTCTCATCGATGCTGGATGGCGTCGCCCTGCCGGCGCCGTTCATGCCTGACAGCGGAACGCGCGGCGCGCCGCCGGCGCCGGGAGCGCACGATCCACCACGAGGAACAGGAGTCACGATGACCCCGCAGCGCGGACGAAACGGACGGATCACGCAGATCGGCGCCCCTTGGCCGGTGCGCGTGGTTGGCATCGGCGGCACGTTGCGGCCCAACTCGACCAGCCTCGGTGCGCTGAAGCGGGCAGTGGCCGCCGCGGCCGCTGCCGGAGCCGACACGCAGGTGTTCGATCTGCGGGAGCTTGCGCTGCCGTTCTACGAGCCGGATCGGCCGCTGGACGCCTACGGGGAGAACGTGCGGCGCTATCTCGCCGCCGTGCATGACGCCGATGGGCTGCTGATCGCCACCGCCGCCTACCAGGGCACGCTGGCCGGGGTCACCAAGAACGCCATCGACTTTCTGGAGTTTCTGGCCGACGCCAGCCCACCCTACCTCGACGGCAAGGCGGTCGGGCTGATCGCTACGGCGGCCGGCTCGCAAGCCGCCCCGAACGCGATCGCGCCGCTCGTCCAGGCGACCCACGCGTTGCGCGCCGTGGCGGCTCCGTTCTCGGTCCCTATTCCAGAAACGTGGAAGCTGACCGACGCCAACGGCGACATCGTGGATCCGCGCTATCAGGCGCGGCTCGACGACTTGGGGCGCATGGTGGTCGATCTGGCGCGGCGGCTGCGCGGCGATGGCATCCGCCACGAACCAGCGACGACGATTGAAACCGTGGTTGCGGCGTCAGACTGAGCGGACGCCCGGCGTCGATGACGCGAGCGGCGCAGACCCGATATCGGGTCCGCGCCGCTCGCGTTGGCCTCCGCATGGGTTTGGCGCTACTGGCCGCCTTCGCCCATGGTCGGCGCGTGGCGGCCGCCACGGGCGCGTCGCTGACCGACCCGCAGCCGCAGATTGGCCCGCCGCAGCGCCGCCGTGGCCGATGCCAGATCGGCCTCCTCCTGCCGGTTGGCGATGGAGCCTTCGGCGAGCGCGCGCGCGGCTTCCGCCCGCGCCACGTCGATCTCCTCGGCGCGCTCGGCGGTGTCGGCCAACACGATCACCTTGTCCGGCGTCACTTCCATGAAACCGCCGAAAACGACCATGGCCTCCTCGGCTCCACCCTTCACCACTCGCAACTCGCCGGTGGCGAGCGTCGTCACCAGCGGCGCGTGGTGCGGCAGAATGCCGAGCGTGCCGTCGCTTCCCGGCGCGACGACCATGTCCACATCGTCTTCGCTGAAGACGACGCGCTCTCCGGTTACGATTTCGACGTGCAGCTTGGCCACTGGCCGAACTCCCTCCGTGGCGCGCCCGACCCGTCGCGGGTCGGTCGCGCGGCGGCGCTAGGCCGCGACGCCGCTGAGTTCCCGGGCCCGCTCGATCGCCATGTCGATGTTGCCGACCATCAGGAAGGCCTGCTCCGGCAAATCGTCGACCTTGCCCTCGAGAATGGCCTTGAAGGAGCGCACCGTCTCCGCCAGCGGCACATACTGCCCGGGCACGCCGGTGAAGACCTCGGCGGTGAAGAACGGCTGCGACATGAACAGTTCCATCTTGCGCGCGCGCGAGACGATTTGCTTGTCCTCGTCGCTGAGTTCTTCCACGCCCAGAATGGCGATGATGTCCTGCAGTTCGCGGTAGCGCTGCAGCACCTGCTGAACTTCACGGGCCACGTTGTAGTGCTCCTCGCCCACGATCAGCGGGTCGAGAATGCGCGAGGTGGACGACAGCGGGTCCACCGCCGGGTAGATGCCGCGCGAGGCGATCGCGCGCTCCAGCGAGATCGTCGCGTCGAGGTGGGCGAAGGTGGTCGCCGGGGCCGGGTCCGTGTAGTCGTCGGCCGGCACGTAGATGGCTTGCACCGACGTGATGGAGCCAGTTTTGGTGGAGGTGATGCGCTCCTGCAGTTGCCCCATCTCGGTCGCCAGTGTCGGCTGATATCCCACCGCGCTCGGCATGCGACCCAGCAGCGCGGAGACTTCGGAGCCGGCCTGCACGAAGCGGAAGATGTTGTCGATGAAGAGCAGCACGTCGCGCCCTTCATCCCGGAAGTACTCGGCCATGGTCAGCCCGGACAGCCCGACGCGCAGGCGCGCTCCCGGCGGTTCGTTCATCTGACCGAAAACGAGCACCGTCTTGTCGACGACGCCCGACTCGTGCATTTCGCCCCAGAGCTGGGTGCCCTCGCGGGTGCGCTCGCCGACGCCGCAGAACACGGAATAGCCGCCGTGCTCGGCGGCGATGGTGCGGATCAACTCGGTGATGACCACCGTTTTGCCGACGCCGGCGCCGCCGAAGATGCCGGTTTTGCCGCCCTTGGTGAACGGCGCGATCAGGTCGATGACCTTGATGCCGGTTTCGAAGATTTCAACGCTGGTGGCTTGCTCCTCGAAGGAGGGCGCCGGGCGGTGAATCGGACGGCGCTCGGTGGCGTTGACCGGGCCGGCCTGATCGATCGGCTCGCCGGTGACGTTGAAGATGCGGCCCAGCGTGGCCGGACCGACCGGCACCGTGATCGGCTGACCGGTGTCCACCGCCTCCATGCCGCGGCGCAGCCCGTCGGTGGAGCTCATCGCCACCGTGCGCACCACCTCGTTGCCGCGGTGCGTCTGCACTTCCAGCACCAGCACGGGGCCGTCCTCGCGGGTCACTTCGACCGCGTTGTAGATTGCCGGAAGCTGGTCGGGCGGGAATTCGACATCCACCACCGGCCCCAGAATCTGCAAAATCTTGCCGGTTGCGGCCATGGATCCTCCTCTGGCGACGCATCGGTCGCCGCGCATCCGCCGCACGTCGGCGGATGTTGGTGTCAGGTCAGCCGCCGAGCGCGTTGGCTCCGGCGGAGATTTCCGCGACTTCCTGGGTGATTTGCGCCTGCCGCGCCTTGTTGTAGGTCAGCCTCAGGTCGCCCACCAGTTCCCGGGCGTTCTCCGTCGCGTTGCGCATGGAGACCATCCGGGCCGAATGTTCCGAGGCCGTCGATTCCAGCAGCGCCTGGTAAATCTGAATCTCGACGTAGCGCGGCAACAACTGTTCCAGCACCGCGCGCGGGCTGGGTTCGAAGATGTAGTCGGTATATTCGCCCGCCCCTTCCGGCCGCACGATCGGCAGCACCTGCCGCATGGCGGGATGCTGAACGAGCGTGTTGACAAATTCGGCGTAGACCACATAGACGGCATCGGCCTTGCCGGACAGGAAATCCGCGGTCGCCACCTCGGCGATGGGGCGGACCGCATCCAGGGTGACGTTGTCGCCCAGACCGACGAACTCCGCGACCACATCCTGTCGGGTGCGAACCATGAAGTCGCGCCCCTTCTTGCCGACCGCAATCATTTCCACCGGCACCCCCGCCTCCCCGAGCACATAGCGGCTGGCGCGGCGAATGACGTTGGTGTTGAGCGCGCCGGTGAGTCCCTTGTCCGGGGTGATCAGGATGACGGCCGACCGCTGCATCGGGCGCTGCTCCAGCAGCGGGTACGACTCATCGGCGCCGGCTTCGACCGGGATCGCGGAGAGATCGCCGATGACCGCCGCCAGCCGGTCGCTGTAGGGCCGGCTGGCCAGCACCCGTTGCTGGGCGCGGCGCATCTTGGCGGCGGAGACCATCTCCATCGCATGGGTGATCTTCGATATGTTGTCGACGCTCCGAATGCGGCGTCGGATCTCGCGTGTGCTCGCCACGGCGGTCATCCCTCGGCGGGCGGGACGACCTCGGCGTCCCGCCCGCGACGTAGCTAGCGGGCGGCCTTGGCCGCGACGCCGGTCGCCGGGCGGCTCGCAAACTCGGACCCCGCCTTGAAGGCGTCGGTCGCGCTCTTGAGCGCGGCGGTCAGGTCGTCGTCGAGCGCCTTCTTGTCGGCGATCGCCTGCAGCACGCCCGGTTGGGCGGTGCGCAGGTACTCCAGATACTGCTTCTCGAACTCGCGCACCCGGTCCACCGCGACATCGGCGAGATAGCCGTTGCCGGCCATCCACAGGCTGGCGACCTGCTCCTGCACGGGCATCGGCTGATACTGCCCCTGCTTGAGCAGCTCGGTCATGCGCTGGCCGGTTTCGATCTGGGCGCGGGTGACCGGGTCCAGATCGCTGGTGCCGAACTGGGCGAAGGCGGCCAGCGAGCGGAATTGGGCCAGGTCGAGCCGCAGACGACCCGCCACCTGGCGCATGGCCTTGATCTGGGCCGCGCCGCCGACGCGGGAAACCGAGATGCCGACGTTGATCGCCGGTCGGATGCCGGCATAGAACAGATCCGGCTCCAGATAGATCTGACCGTCGGTAATGGAGATGACGTTGGTCGGGATGTAGGCGGAGACGTCGCCGGCCTGCGTTTCGATGATCGGCAGCGAGGTCAGCGAACCGCCGCCCAGTTCCGCCGACAACCGCGCCGAGCGCTCCAGCAGACGGCTGTGCAGGTAGAACACGTCGCCGGGGTACGCCTCGCGACCCGGCGGGCGGCGCACCAGCAGCGACACTTCGCGGTACGCTTGGGCATGCTTGGAGAGATCGTCGTAGACGATTAGGGCGTCGCGCCCGGTCTCCAGGAACTCTTCGCCCATGGCGGTGCCGGAGAAGGGCGCGATGTATTGCTGCGGAGCGGGGTCGGCGGCGGAGGCGACGACGACGATGGTGTGATCCATCGCGCCGTGCTCCTCCAGCACGCGCACCACCTGCGCCACCTGCGCCTGCTTCTGTCCGACCGCCACGTAGATGCAGATGACATCGCCGCCGCGCTGGTTGATGATGGTGTCGAGGGTGATGGCGGTTTTGCCGGTTTGGCGGTCGCCGATCACCAGCTCGCGCTGACCGCGGCCGATCGGAATCATGGCGTCGATCGCCTTGATGCCGGTCTGCAGCGCCTGGTCGACGTTCTGGCGGGCGATCACGCCCGGGGCGATGCGCTCGATCGGGCGGCGCTTGTCGGTGGCGATCGGCCCCTTGCCGTCGATCGGCTGACCGAGCGCGTTGACCACGCGACCGATCAACGCATCGCCGACCGGCACCGAGGCGATCTGTCCGGTGGCGCGGACCTCGTCGCCCTCTTCGATCCCGATGTAGTCGCCGAGCACGATGACGCCGACGGCGTCCTCTTCCAGGTTGAAGGCCAACCCGATGGTGCCGGACTTGGGAAACTCGACCAGCTCCGAGGCCATCACCTGGCTCAGACCATAGACGTTGGCGATGCCGTCGCCGACGCTGATGACCCGGCCGACGTTGGTGATCGTCGCGGTGTCCTGGAAGCCGGAAATCTGCTCTTTGATGATGTCGCTAATTTCGGTGGCGCGGACGGACATCTTCCTGCTCCTGTCCCGCGACGCGGCACTGTCGGCCGCCGACTGATTGGTGGACCTGGTGGTCGTCGACGCCTGGGCGGCCCCTGACGACCGTGAGTCCGGGCTGCGTCAGGTCGCCGAGGCGAGCCGCGCCCGGAGTTTGCGCAATTGGCTGACGACGCTGCCGTCGATCATGAGATCGCCGACGCTGGCGATGAGGCCGCCGATAATCGAGGGATCGACCTGGAGGCGCAGTTCGATCTGCTTGCCGATCAATTGCTGCAGCCGGTCGCGCACCATCCCCTGCGCTTCTGGCGACAGCGGTTCGGCTGTCGTCACTTCGGCGACGGCGATGCCCCGTTCGTCGCGCACATACGCTTCGAAAAGCGCCAGAATGGTCGGCACATCTTCCAGCCGGTCGCGCTCCAGAAGCAACCGCCCCAGGTTGCGCGCCTCCGGCTGCGCGTTCGCCAGCACCCGGTCGATCACGGCGAGTTTACGCCCGCGCGCGACGCTGGGGCTGGCGAGAAAGCTCGCCGCCATCGGATCGCTTACCAACTCGTTGAGCCGCTCCAGATCGGTTTGCCAGGCGTCGAGCGCGCCGCGCTCCTTCGCCAAACTGAA
>JADLCW010000204.1 GCA_020847015.1 Thermomicrobiales bacterium
CGTCTGCTGGCCGCCGGCTATGGCGGTCAGATGCTGCTCTCCACGGCGACGCGGGCGCTGGCGGCGGAGCAGTTGCCGGCGGGAGCCGCGCTGCGCGATCTGGGTCGCCATCGCCTGCGCGATCTACTGGAGCCGGAGGTGGTCTGGCAGTTGGTGGTCGCCGGGTTGCCCGATACGTTCCCGCCGCTGAAAACGCTGGAGCGCTCCCCGACCAACCTGCCGATGCAGAGCGCGCCGTTGCTCGGGCGTGAGACCGATCTGGCGGCGCTGCGACCGTTGGCGACCGATCCCGCGACGCGGCTGCTGACGCTGGCGGGACCGGGCGGCGTCGGCAAAACGCGGCTGGCGCTGCAACTGGCGGCGGACGTGCTGGACGCCTTCCCGGATGGCGCGTTCTTCGTCGATCTGGCGGCGATGACCGACCCCGACCTCCTGCTGCCGCAGATTTCCAGCGTGCTGGGGGTGCGCGAAGGAGGCGGTCTCGCTGGCGACGCGGCGCTGCTGGCCTTCCTGGCCCCCACGCGGCTCGTGCTGATTCTGGACAATCTGGAGCAGTTTCGACCGCTGGAGGCGATGGCGCGCCAGGTGGCGACGTTGCTGGCGGCGGCTCCCGGGCTGATCGTGCTTGCCACCAGCCGCTCGCCGCTCCGGCTGCGCGCGGAGCGGGAATGGCTGGTGGGGCCGCTGGCGCTGCCGGATCCGCGCCGTCTGCCGCCGCTGGCGGCCCTGGCCGAGATTCCCGCCGTGACCCTGTTCCTGGAGCGGGCGCACGCGGCCCGCCCGGGGTTCGCGCTGACCGCCGGCAATGCCGAGGCGATCGCGGAGTTGTGCGTTCGGCTGGACGGCTTGCCGTTGGCGATCGAGCTGGCGGCGGCGCGCGCCCGGGTGCTGACCCCGGCCGCCATTCTGGAGCGGATGGGTCGCACGATCGATCTGCTGGTCGGGCGGGAGACGGATCGACCGGATCGGCAACGGACGCTGCGCGCGGCGATCGACTGGAGCCATGATCTGCTCACCGCGGACCAGCAGGTGTTTTTCCGCCGCCTCGGTGTCTTCGCCGGGGGCATGACGCTGGAGGCGATCGAAGCCGTTGCCGACGCGCTGGGCGAGCCGCGGCTCGACGCGCTGGACGCGGTGAGCGAATTGCTGGAGGAAAGCCTGATCCGGGCTGAGGAAACCCCGGATGGCGAGATGCGCTACCGGCTGCTGGTGACGCTGCGCGCCTACGCGCACGAGCGGCTGGAGGCGAGCGACGAGCTGGCCGCGGCGCACGACGCCCATCTCGACTGGTTCGCGCACTGGGCGAAGACGACCTACGGCGCGTTCCACGGCGGCGGCCAGGTCGCCTGGCTGGAGCGCTGCGAGGCGGAGCAGGACAACTTCCGGGCCGCATTGGGGTGGGGGCTGGAGCGCGGGAGCGCCGATCGCGGCTTGGGGTTGGCGATCTGGATCTGGCGGTTCTGGCAGTTGCGCGGTCACTTGAGCGAAGGCCGGCGTTGGCTGGAGCGCTGTCTGGCCGCGGCCGACGCATCGCCGCGGATGCGCGCGGACGCGCTCGATGGGCTCAGCGTGCTGACGATCGGTCTGGGCGATTTGGCCGGAGCGCGCGTCGCCAGCGAGGCGGCCATCGCGTTGTGGCGGGAGGTCGACGACCCGCTGGGGGTGTCGGTCGCCCTCGTCAATCTGGGCAACGTCTTCGACCGCATGGGTCAGCCCGACCGCGCCGAAGCCGCCTATCTGGAAGCGCTGGCTCTGGGGCGGACTGCCGGCGACCAGCGCCGGGTGGCGGTCGCGCTGGGCAACCTCGCGCTGATTGAGATGGGTCGCGGAGCGACCGACCGCGCCCAGCTCTTGCTGGAGGAGAGTCTGGCGATCAAGCGAACCAACGGCGACCGCGCCGGCATGGCGAATACGCTCACCAATCTCGCGATCCTTCATGTCGATCTCGGGAATCTCGCGCGGGCGGCGACGCTGCTCGAAGAATGCCTGGCGATCGACCGGGAGTTGGACAACCCGTCGGGCATCGGCGACGACCTCGGCAATCTGGCCGCGGTCGCGGTCATGCGGGGCGATGTGGTCACCGCGGCGCGCTGGCATCGCGAGGCGCTGGAGCTGCGTCAGCGCCTCGGCGACTGGGGCAGCATCGCCTACTCGCTCGAAACGATCGGGCAGACCGCAACCGCCGCCGGGATGGCCGAGCCGGGCGCCCGGTTGTTGGGTGCGGCGGAGCGACTGCGCGAGGAGTTGGGCGCGCCGGTGCCGGCAGGCGAGCGCGAGCGCTACCAGGATGGTCTGACCCAGACTCGGGCGGCGCTGGATGCGGAGCGCTTCGCCGCGGCGTGGGCGGCCGGGCGCGCGCTGACCCGCGAGCAGATGGTGGAGGAGGCGCTGGCGCTGGCTGCCCGCGTCGGCGGGCAGGACGTGGTCATAGCCGCCGACGCGGCAGACGACGACGCACCGGAACCCGGTCCGCCTCCGCCCCCGCGATGAGCGAGCGGGTCCGGAATCCGCGCGCTTCGTCCCGGACTCAGCACGTCGTCATGGCAATCGCGCCAGAGTCGGATTCCCTGTCGCCCTGAATTCTGGCTACGAAGACGCTGCCGGGCTACCCAGCCGCCGCCACGACGGCAGCATCCCGGGCGAAGCGAAGAACGTCGACACGATGGCCTTGAAAAATCCCGATTGTGACGGCGCCGGTTCTCCACAGGGCATATCCCGGAAATCCGGGAGAACGACGCGGCGGCAGCGGCGAGATCCTTCGCGGTCGCTCAGGATGACCCGGGGAGGGGGCGCAGGACGACGCGGGGGCGGCAAGACCCCCGCTGATATGGCGCCAATCCCGTGACGACGTGCTCCCGGCTCTATGCCTCGTAGGCCACCCGCCCGCCGATCACCGTCATGTCGGCGCGCAGCGTGTGCAATTGCTCCGGATCGATGCCGCGCGGATCGGCGCTGAGCACCGCCAGATCGGCCAGCTTGCCGGGCGTGATGCTGCCCTTGATCGACTCCTCGAAGGATCCGTAGGCGCCGTTGCAGGTGAACATCCGTAGCGCCTCGTCGATCGTCACCCCCTGGCCCGGACCCATCCGTTGTCCGTCGCGCGTGCGGCGGGTGACGGCCGAGCGCAGATTGACGAAGGGGTCGCAACTGACTACTGGCACATCGGAACTGCCGATGGCGACGATATCCCGGTCGAACCAGGCGCGACCGGGGTAGGACAGCGCCAATTGCTCCTCGGTGAAATTCTTGAGGTACGAATCACCCAGCTCGTAGATGAAGCTGGGCTGCGGCACGGCCACGATCCGCAAACGCGCCATGCGGTCCAGAATCTCCGCCGTGCACAGCCCGCAGTGCTCGATGCGGAAGCGATGGTCGGCTTTCGGGGCCGCCGTCAGCGCCGCCTCGAAGGCGTCGAGAATCATGGTGATGGCGCGGTCGCCGATGGCGTGGGCCGTCAGTTGGAACCCGGCGGCGTGGGCGCGGGCGAAGCGTTCGTTCAGCCCCGGCTGATCGTAGATGGTGATGCCCCGGTTGCCGGGGTCGTTGCGATAGTCGGCAAACATCGCCGCGGTGCGCCCGCCGCCGGAGCCATCCTGAAACAACTTGGCGGGGCCGATCCGCAGCCAGGCGTCGCCAAACCCGGTGCGCATGCCCAATCGCGCCAGCGCGTCCAGGGTGTCGTCGATCAGCATCATGGTGAACACGCGCATCGGCAGTTCGCCGGCGGCCGCCAGCTCCTGATAGGCCGCCAGTTCGTCGGAGGTCTTGATCGCCGCCTCGCCGACGCTGGTGATGCCGTAGGCCAGAAAGCGCTCGCCGGCGGCGCGGAGATCCGCCTTGATTTGCGACCGGGTGGGCGGCGGCAGCAGCGCCCGGATGGCGTTCATCGCGTTCTCGCGCAGCACCCCGGTTGGTTCGCCGTGCGCGTCGCGGTCGATCTGACCGCCGCTAGGGTCGGATGTGGCGGCGGTGATGCCGGCCAGGCTCAGCGCCGCCGAGTTGACCACCGCCAGGTGACCGCAGGTGCGCGTCAGCATGGCGGGTCGGCCGCCGGTCGCGGCGTCCAGATCGTGGCGGGTCGGATGGCGACCGATATCGAGACGGGAGTCGTCGTACCCACGCGCCAGCAGCCAGTCGCCGGAGCCGTTGGCCGGCCGCGCGGCGGCCGCCCGGAACGCGACCTGCAACTCGGCCAGGGTCGCGATCGCATCGGGGCGGGCGTCGATGGTGCGCAGCGACTGGCCGAAAAAGATGGGGTGGGTGTGGTTGTCATTGAATCCGGGAATCAGCGCCCGGCCGCCGAGATCGACCACGCGGGCGGCCGGCCCCATCTCCGCCGCGAGATCGTCGTGGGAACCGACGCGGGCGATCCGATCGCCGACGACGGCGACCGCTTCCGCGGCGGGTTGACGCGCATCCATGGTGAGCACGACGCCATTGGTGAACAGCAGATCGGCGGGCATTGGGCGGATCTCCTCTGCGTTGACGCGGTGGTTCAGACGCGGGCGTGGGCGATGTCGCCGGCAATGATGGCGTAGTCGACGGCGACGGCGGCCAGATCGTTCGGATCGAGGGCGAACAGATCCGTTTCGAACACCGTCACGTCGCCCAGCATGCCCGGCCGCAGCGTCCCCTTGATGGATTCTTCGAACGAGGCATAGGCCCCGTTGACGGTGTACGCGCGCAGCGCATCCTCCAGCGAAACCGCTTCGGCCGGGTTCACCGGGCGGCCGAAGCGATCGTGGCGGGCGACCATCGTCTGCAATCCGGCGACCGCGCTGGTCGGCACGACCGGGGCGTCCGAAGACGCGGCGGCGACGATGCCGAATCGCTCGAAGGAGCGCATGCCGTAGGATTGCGCGATGCGCTCCTCCCCCAGATTCTCGATGTAGACATCGCGGAAATGGCGCAGGAACGATGTGCCGGGGATGGGCACGACCCCGAGCGCGGCGATGCGAGCCAGCAATCCGTCGTCGATGATGGAGCAATGCTCGATGCGGTGGCGCGGGTTCGGGCGCGGGTCGGCGGTTTGCGCTTCCGCGTAGGCGTCGAGCACCAATTCGACCGCCGCATCGCCGATGGCGTGGATGCCGACCTGAAATCCAGCCCGATGCGCGCGCCGCACCTTCGCCTTCAGCTCGGCGGGGTCCATCATCCAAAGCCCGACATTGTCGGCTGAGCCGACATAGGGGCGGCGCAGGCGTGCGGTTTGCCCGCCGATGGAGCCATCGCTGAACAGTTTGGCGGGGCCGATCCGCAGCCGGTCGTCGCCGAACCCGGTCCGGATGCCCAGATCGGTCATGGCCCCGAGCATCTCATCCAGCATCATCATCAGATAGGTGCGAATCGGCAGCGCGTCCGCTTCGCGCAGTCGCTGGTAGGCGCGCAACTCTTTCGGTTCACGGATGCCGGCCTCGACGCTGCTGGTGACGCCATTGGCGAGGAAGTCGCGTCCGCCGGCGGCGATGGCCGCCATCAGATCGTCTTCGCTCGGCTCCGGCAAGCATTCCTGCACGATCGTCAGCGCCTCTTCGCGCACCACGCCGGTCGGTTCGCCGTGCGGGTCGCGATCGATGCGCCCGCCGTCGGGGTCGGGCGTGGCGGCGGTGATGCCGGCGCGCGCCAGCGCCAGCGAGTTGGCCGCGCCGATGTGATGGCACATCCGCAGCAGCAGCACCGGATGATCCGGAGCGACGGCGTCGAGATCGGCGCGGGTGGGGTGGCGGCGCTCGGTCAGCAGCGCCTGATCGTAGCCGCGCCCGACGATCCACGTGCCGCGCGGTCGCTCGGCGGCGGCTCGCCGCACATGCTCCAGCAGATCGGGAATGGCGGCGTTGCGCTCTGGGGCGAGGTCGAGATCGAGCAGAGCGAAGCCGACTCCCATCGGGTGGGCGTGGGCGTCGTTGAGACCGGGCGTGGCGGTGCGCCCGCCCAGATCGATCGTTTCGACGCCGGCGGGCAATGCGGCGCGCGCCTCGGCATCGTCGCCAACCGCCACGATCCGCCCCTGCCGGATCGCGACGGCGGATGCGGTCGGTCGCCCCCGATCCATCGTGCGAATGACGCCGTTGACGAGCAGAAGATCCCCGGACATAGGGTATGCGCTCCCTGACGACGATGGTGGACAGCGCCGGGATTATAGGCGTCCCCGCGGCGTTGTCTCGCGGCGAAATCTCACCAGGGGAGCCCGCGCACCAGCGCGACGGCGAGCGCCACGACTACGAGCGCGAGCGCGGTGTTGGCGCGTCCGAACCAGGAGGCGCGCCGCCGCGCGATGACCGCCTGCCGCTGCCCCGCCGGGTTGGCGCGCGCCGCCGCGCTGCCGGGGCCGATCAGGAAATCGTGCGCCGCGCTGAACGCCAGCATGATGGCGATGACCACCAGCTTGACCGCCAGCACCCGCCCGAACTCGCTGCCGAACAATTGCCCGGAGGTGACCGCATCCCAACCGAACCCGCGAAACGCGACGTTGGCGACGCCGGTGACGAGCAGCAACGCGATGCAGATCCAGCCGACGGTGCGGAACCGGCGACCGACGAGGGAGAAGAGCGCGCCGCGCTCGGCGGGCGGCAGGCGGCGCGACGCGGGCCCGACGACGAGCGCCAGGAACAGCATGCCGCCGATCCAGATGATGGCGGCGACGACGTGGACGAATACGCTCAGTTGATACACGCGCCATTCCCCTGCGCGCCGAAGGCGGACCGCGACGGCCCGCCTCCGATCCGGAATCAGTTGCTGCAGCGCGACAAAACGAGCGGGAAGGCGAGACGAACGCGCCTTCCCGCTTCTCGAGTCCTAGACGGCGATCCTGGTGATGCGGACCTGCCACACTTCCGGTCCCGACTCGATGTACTCCCAGCCGGCTTCGCCCGGATGCTCGGCCATGAGCTGATAGTGCAGGGGCTTGGGGTCGTGGTCGTTGACCAACAACATGGCCTGGCCGGGGGTCAGCGCCTCGAACGTATTGAAAATGAGCGGGTGGCGCTCCCGCGGGCTGATCTCCCGCACATCGAGCACCTTCTCGCCACCTTGAACGTTGCTGCTGCTCACGCGTGAACCTCCCTGAAACGACCTATAAACCAATGAATCGCACGATTGATGGGCGCCTGCCGCTACGAGCGCGGCGGCGCCGGTGTCGCCGGAACTCCCGCCGGCGCGAGCCGACCGCGGTTGCCCGACCCCGCTCCGCTGTCTTTCGCTGGCGCCCGCCAGTGATTGGCGATGCGCCCGACGTTGACCAGGAAGCAGAGCAGACCGGCGGCGACGAGCACGCCGGCGACACGACTCAGCGCCAGCACGCCCAACCCGACGGCGACCGTCTCCAGCGCCACGCCGGCCGTCCAGATGCCCCAGCCCACGAAGGCCAGACGTCGCCAGTAGAGATCTTCCAGTTGGGGTACGCGCTGCCGACCGGCCAGCGGGGCATAGCGCTGCAGCCAAACCAGAA
>JADLCW010000205.1 GCA_020847015.1 Thermomicrobiales bacterium
CGTCGCCAAGACCGATCGAGGGCATGCTGGCCCAGAGATAGTTGCTCTCCACCCTGCCGCCGAGCGCCTCCATCCGACCGAGCGCCGCGGCGAACTGGGTGGCCGCCGCAGCGAGATCGCCTCTTCTGAGTTCGATCTCGCCGAGTTGGCCAAGGGTCACTCCGACGGCATGTTCGGCCCAAATCGTAGCGCTCAGAGTGGAGTAGGCCTGCAACGCTTCCGCCAGGTGCGCCGCCGCCTCGGCGAATCGCGCCTGCCAGAGGCAGACCAGGCCGCACATCGCGGATGCCATGCCCATAGCGCGCGCACTGCCCAACGTGCGCGCCAGCACCAGCGCGTCCTCACCATGCGCCAGCGCCCGCTGCAAGTCTCCCCGCGTCCAGTGCATGAGACTCAACCCGCGCAGGGTTGACGCGCGCACGGCGAGCGGCGTCCCGGCTCCGTGCGCCGCCGCCCGCTCCAGCCAACCAAGACCTTCGTCAAGGTGACCGCGCACCTGCCAGAAGAAGCCCAGCGAGCCGGCTACCCGCTGCATCCCCTCCACGTTGCCCGCCGCCTCGAGGCGGGTCAGCGCCGCGCGCAGATTGACACGTTCGATCTCCAGGCGATCCAGCACCGCCCGACCCTCCGGCAGGTACGGGGTTGCCTCGGCATCGAGCCGGTCGATCAGATCGACGAAATAGGCAGCGTGCCGGTCCGCAATCGCCACCGCCTCGTTGCGCGCGACCAACTGATCCACGCCAAACGCGCGGATTGTCTCCAACATGGTGAAACGCGGCATGTCTTCGGCCGGGTCGGGGAGGATCAAACTCTGCGCCGCCAGCCGCTCCAGGACCGCCAGCGTCGTGCCTTCGTCTAGCTCCAGCACCGTCGCCGCGGCCTCAAGCGTCCAGCCGCCGGCAAAGACGGCCAGGCGCCGGAAAACGGCTTGCTCGTCGGGGGCGAGCAGATCGTACGACCAGGCGATCGCGCCGTAGATCGTCTGGTGGCGGGTGGGGGCGTCATGCGGCCCCCGACCCAGCACCTGCAAGCGCTGGTCGAGCAGCGCCAGCAGCGCCGCCGGCGACAGCACGTTCGACCGCGCCGCCGCGAGTTCGATGGCCAACGGCAACCCATCCAGCCGCCGACAAATCTCCGCCACAGCCCCAGCATTCCGATCGCTCAGGGAAAATTGCGGATCGACCGACCGCGCCCGTTCTGTAAAGAAGGTCACCACCGGCGCCGCGCGCATGGCGCCGGCGGCGGCTCCGCTCGGTGGGGTCTCCAATGTCGGAATGGGCAAAACCTGCTCGCCGCGCACATACAGCGGGGCGCGGCTGGTGGCCAGCACCTGGATCGCGGGGCAATGCGCAAGCAGTGTGGAAACCATTTCCGCAACAGCGATCGGCAGGTGCTCGCAATTGTCGAGCAGCAGCAAACACTGATCGGAACGCAGGTGCGCCACGATGGACTCAATGGCCGTAGCCGCCGTACGCGGCGCGATGCCAAGCGCGGTGGCCACGGTCGCAGCCACCAGTTCCGGCTCGACCAGCGGGGTCAAGTCAACGAAGTCGATCCCGCCCACGAAATGATCGGCCACGTCGCCGGCGATCGCCAGAGCGAGCCGAGTCTTGCCGACCCCCCCAGGGCCTGTCAGCGTCAGGAGCGGAACCGCGTCTTCGAGCAGGAACGCGCGGGCCGCGGCGATCTCGCTATCGCGGCCGATGATTCGAGTCCGTGGGATCGGGAGGGTGTTCGGCGGCTTCAACATCGTAGCCATGGAGGGCGCCTTGCCGAAGACATCGCGCCTTCGCGCCGCGGGTAGTTTGCCGCATGCCGGCAGCGATGTCCGGCGCGCTACCTCGGGTCGTCTCGGCAAACGTCGCTCGATCGCTTCCCGGACCGTCATGCCCCCCGGCACGCCGAGGCAAGCGCGTCACCATTATTGTACAGGCGTCGCCGGCTCTTTCGTACGCCGTCGACTCAGGGAAATTTTCGGGTCGTTCAGGCTGCCGGGTTTCCCACCGCGTCATCCAGACTGCACCCTCCTCCTCGGAGGATGCCCAGTCTGACGCGGCGCACGAGAAACCTTCGCCGTTCGAAGGCGACTCTGCCCGCCTCCGGATTTGGCGCGGACGCCTGGAGTATTGGGCGAAGGGGGGGCGAGCAACCGGACCCAAAGCGTCGGTATCGGCAATGGCGTTGCAGAGTCGATCATCCCCCGAGCGGGCGGGCTCTCTATTGAACGAACTGGTGCTGCGACCGAGCGACCCCCATACGCTGCGGGTGCGTCGAACGTGACCCCTGCGCGCGTACGCCGCGTCGTCGTCGCATCTGATGACGCATAAGGCAGTCGGCTTGACGCGGCCGATCACCTTACTCGAACGTATGACGAGGCGCTCGCCCGGGAATTGGTCGTGACTCTTGAGCATGACGAAGGCGAAACGCTCCGGATCGCCGCCGCCGACCTGATTCAACGGGCACGGGTCGGCGCCAATGTCGGCAGAACGACACCGGGCAATCGAGCCGCCGGCTGCGTTTCCGCGTCAGAGGCAGCCGCGCGGCCCAAGCGCCAACGAGAGCGCGCCCCATGTCCGCGGTTGGCTAACCGACGCGGACGGTCACCTTGTCGTCATGCTGCCGGCGCATCCGCCAGAGTGAGCGAGCCGTCACCGTAGAGCTTGGCGATCTGGGTGGTAAAGGCGGAGGCGCCGGAGAGTACGGCGCGCGGCGCGCCATCAGCGATGACCCGGCCATCGTCCAGCATGACGATCCGGGTCGCCGCCGCCGCCGCCAGTTCCACGTCATGGGTGGCCATCACCACCGTGACGCCGTCCTGGCGGAGTCGCTCCAGCATCGCCATCAATGCGCGCCGGGCTCCGGCGTCCATGCCCCGCGTCGGTTCGTCCAGCAGCAGCGCTCGCGGCGCTCCGACCAAAATTGCGGCCAGCGCCGCCCGCTCCCGCTCGCCGCCCGAAAGATCGCGCGGGTGGCGATCAGCGACGTCGGCCAATCCCAGCCGAGCCAGCGTCTCATCGGAGTCCGCGCCATGGGAACGGTAGCGCAACGTGAACGCGAGTTCGTCGCGCAGCGTCTCCGCAAACAGGATAGAGGAGGGGTTCTGCGGCACGTAGCCGACGTCGCGCGCCAGATCCGCCGGGTGGGTCGCCGCCGCATCGCGCCCGAACACGCGGATTTTTCCGGCTTCCACTCGCTGCAAACCGATCAGCGCACGCAGTAGCGTCGTCTTGCCGGAGCCGTTGCGCCCCATCAGCGCGACCATCTCGCCGGGGTGCGCCTCGAAATCGACATCGCGCAGCACGACGCCGCCACCGAATGCGACGCGCAGCCCGGACGCGACGATCGCGGGAGGGCCGGACGGTGGCGTTGGTTCCCGGTAGGGCGGGAGCGGCTGCGCGCCGCGCGGTCGCTCGGCGGCAGTAGCGCGGCGCCCCTCGGCGATGGAGAGCGGCAGCGGCTCCCAACCGCGAGCGAGACCCAACCGGACTAACGGCGGCAACGCCTCCGGATCCATACGGGTCACGACTTCGCGCGGTCGACCATCCGCAACGATGCGCCCATCATCCCCGAGCAGAGTCATGCGGTCGGCGTGGGCGACGGCGCGCTCCAGCCGATGCTCGGCCAGCACGATCGTCAGCCCCA
>JADLCW010000206.1 GCA_020847015.1 Thermomicrobiales bacterium
CAAACGACAGCCAAGAGCCGCGCGGCGGAGCAATCTCATCGCCGCGCGAGATACGAGGATCGCGCGCCAGCGCTGGCGCGCGATCCTCAGACGTCTTTATCCCGCTGTAGGTCGGCGAACCTGGCGGCATCGCGCGACCCGTCTCCGGCTGCTGGCCGCGCCGGTGGGTCCGAGGCGGGTGCTACGGCTGCGCCGCCGCGCGATCCGTTCGGTCACGCCGACGCTCGCTGGCGCGGTCGACGCGGACATCCGATCCCCCCTCGTCCAGTTCCGGCAGATCGCTCTCATAGCTGGCCGGCATCCTGCCGCGTTCCGGCTCCATCGCCCGGGCGCCGCCGCCCATGCCCACGTGCCGCCCGTGCCCGGCAACGCTCATGACGGAACCGAACAGGCGCTCGCCGAACAACCCCGGTTCGATTGGCGCCGCAGTAGTGGCGACCAGCTCCTTCACGGCTTCGGCTTGGCCATACGACAGCACGCCTTCCGACGCTCGGATATCGACCACGTTCATCATCGCCTTGCGAATCGCCGCGTCGACCAGATCCGCACCTGACGGCACGCCGCCCGGCTCCGACGCCGATGCCGCCCGATCGGGCGGGGTCGCTGCGGACGCCCCTTCCACTCCGCCCGCGCGGGACTGCGAGGCAGCCGGAGTCGCCGTGGACTCTGTCGCGCTCGTAGCCGGCCGCGGGTCGGTCGAGGTCGGCGCGCCAGGATGCATTTCTCCGTGACGGCGCTCTCGACCACCTCGCTCCGCTCCCCGGTCGCCCCGATCGGGCGTCATCTCACCACGCCCGGGCGAGACTCCGTTCTGGCTCGGGGCAATTCCAGGTTGCACCGAACTCGTTCCGCTCCGGGACGCGCCGAACAATTCATTGGCGAGCGCCGCCGTGAATTCCGCGTAGAACTGCTCGCGGGCCTGCAACTCTCGCTCGAAGACCCCCTCGCCATGTGCGGCGCCGTGCGTCTCTCGTGCATGGGCGGCAGCTGTCGGAGCCCCGCCCGCCGCGGCCATCCCCAACCCCAACCCGGCCGCGCCCATCGTCGCCACGAACGCCTTCCGATTCAGCCGCTGGTTCATGTCGCGTCTCCTGCCGCCGCCGGACCCGACGCAGCGGGACCAGCCCCCACCGGCGGCCGCAGCAGCCGCCGGTCTCCCGCAGCAGCACCGACCGTGCCACCCCGGCTCCATCCCGCGGTGCGCGCAATCCGCCACGATCCCCGGGTGCGATAGGATTGCAGGCATGGTTCGATACGAGCGAGCGCCAGGGCTGGCGGCATCGCCACCTGCTGGGAGGGATGAATGGAGCGCGGCATCGAAATTCTGGGGCAGGTCGACCCCGAACAGGAAGCGATCCTCTCAGCGGAGGCATTGGCGTTCGTCGCCGATCTCCACCGGGAATTCGCCGTGCCGCGTCTGGAACTGCTGGCGGCCCGCCACGAGCGACAAGCCGCGATCGACGCCGGGGCCGGTCTTGATTTCCTGAAGGAAACGGCGCCCGTGCGCGACAGCGAATGGCAGGTCGCTCCCGCGCCGGCCGATCTCAACGACCGCCGCGTTGAAATCACCGGCCCCTGCGACCGCAAGATGGTGATCAACGCGCTCAACTCCGGGGCCAAGGTCTTCATGGCCGATCTGGAGGATGCTTCCTCGCCCACCTGGCGCAACGTCATCGACGGCCAGATCAACCTGCGCGATGCGGTGCGCCGCACGATCTCGTTCCAAAATCCGGATGGCCGCGAATACCGGCTGAACGACGAGACAGCGACGCTGCTGGTGCGCCCGCGCGGGTGGCATCTGCCAGAGCGCCATCTGCGCATCGACGGAGCCGAGGCGTCCGGCAGTCTGGTCGATTTCGGACTCTATTTCTTTCACAACGCCCGCGAACTCATCGAGCGCGGATCGGGCCCCTACTTCTATCTGCCGAAGTTGCAGGGGCATCGTGAAGCGCGGCTCTGGAACGACGTGTTCACCTTTGCCCAACAGAAGCTGGGCATCCCCCACGGCTCTGTGCGCGCCACCGTGCTGGTGGAAACGCTGCCGGCCGCCTTCGAAATGGAAGAGATTCTCTACGAACTGCGTGACCACGCCGCCGGTCTCAATGCCGGCCGCTGGGATTACATCTTCAGCGCCATCAAGACCTTTCAGGCGCGCCCCGACACGCTGCTTCCCGACCGCGCCCAGGTGACGATGACCGTCCCCTTCATGCGGGCCTACGCTCTGCAACTGGTCAAGATCTGCCACAAGCGCGGCGCTCATGCCATCGGCGGCATGTCCGCCTTCATTCCCAGCCGCGATCCCGAGGCGAACGAAATCGCCTTCGCCAAGGTGCGGGAGGACAAGGAGCGCGAAGCCGGCGACGGCTACGATGGCACCTGGGTGGCTCACCCGCGTCTGGCCCCGGTGGCGATGGAGGCGTTCGACGCGGTGCTGGGCGCGCGCCCCAACCAGAAGGGGCGCCAGCGCGACGATGTCGTGGCCGACGCTGCCGCGCTGACCGACTTCCAGGCGCCCGGCGGCGCGATCACCGAGGATGGCATCCGCGCCAACACCAGCATCGCCATCCAGTACATCGACAACTGGTTGCGCGGAACCGGTGCGGCGGCCATCTACAATCTCATGGAAGACGCCGCCACCGCCGAGATTTCCCGCGCCCAACTCTGGCAATGGATCCATCATCGCGGCGTGACCGCCGACGGTCAGCCGATCTCGGCCGAGCGCTACCAGACCATCCGGGAGGAGGAGCTGGCCAAACTTGGCGGAGCCGGCCAGGGGCGACAGGGCGAAGCGGCCAAAATTCTCGACGAGCTGGTGCTCGCCGATGAATTCGCGCCGTTCCTGACCCTCCCGGCCTACTCGCTACTCGATTGATCGGCGGAGCCGGGTCAGCCGTGGACGCGCCATCCCTGACCGTCGAGCAGGTCAACACCCTCGACCGCGACGCCTTCGTCGCGCGGTTCGGCGGCGTGTTCGAGCATTCGCCGTGGGTGGCGGAGGTCGTCTGGGCGCACCGGCCCTGGCAAGATCGGGCCGCGCTGCATGGCGCCATGTGCGCCGCGATCCAGGCCGCGCCGCTCGAGCGGCGTCTGGAGTTGATCCGGGCGCACCCCGATCTGGTTGGCCGCGCCGCGCTCGCCGGGACGCTTACGCGCGCCTCCGCCGGCGAGCAAGCGGCGGCCGGGCTGGACCTGGGTCGTCTGAGCGCCGACGAGATCGCCCGTTTTACGGCGGCCAACACCGCCTATCACGCGCGGTTCGGGTTCCCGTTCGTCATCTGCGCGCGGGAAAACCCCAAGAGCGCCATTCTGGCCGGGTTCACACGCCGGCTCGGCAACGACCGCGATGTCGAGATCGCGACCGCGCTCGGCGAAATCGAAAAGATCGCCTATTACCGCCTTGTCGATTCCATCGACGAGACCGAATGAGTCGATAGCCGCCGGGATCGGCCCGGCACGGAAACGGAGATCGCGACGATGCAGTACGAGATCACCTACGGCAAACGCCGCGTTCCGGTCTATCGCGTGCGCGCCGCCCCGCTCACCGGTGTGGGAACCATCCCGGAGTCGCCGTTCGTCGGTCGCGGCAACGAATTGATCGCCGCCGAGATCGATGTCGAGGTGTATGGGGACGACTTTCTGCCGGCCTACACCGAGGGCGACAACTCGATGGTGGTCGCCACCGACAGCATGAAGAACTTCATCATCCGGGAGTCGCTCGCCTACGACGGCGCCACCCTGGAGGGGCTGTGCCACTTTCTGGGAGCCGGACTCGCGGCGACCTACCCGCAACGGCGCTCGCTGCGGGTTTCCGCCCGTGAGTTGCCGTTCGCTCCGGTCCCGGTCCGGGACGGCGGAGGCGGCTGGGTTTCCAGCAACAATCTATTCGCCGCCGAGGCGGGCGACCACGCATGGTGTTCGCTACGCATGGAGCGCGACGCCGACGGCTCCGCGACCATCGTCGATCATGACTGCGCTCGCCGCGACATGCATCTCATGAAACTGGCCGGCAGCTCGTTCACCGCCTTCGTCCGCGACGGCTACACCACGCTGCCCGACCGCCGCGACCGACCGCTATTCATTTATATGGATGCTCATTGGCGCTATATTGACCCGCGCGACGCGCTCGGCGAGAACCCCGCCGCCTACGTGGCTCCGGAGCAGATCCGGGATGCGTGTCAGACCGTTTTTGCCGAGTTCGTCAGCGAGTCGATTCAGCATCTGCTGCACGAGATGGGAACCTGCTTGCTGGGTCGTTTCCCCGGTCTCGCCGAGGTGCGTTTCGCCGCTCAAAATCGCACGCGCGATCCCTTCGGGGAGCGGGCAGACGGAGCGCGGGTCTATAGCGACCCGTTTCCCGCCTTCGGTCACATCACGTTGGCCATGCGCCGCGGCGAGCGGTAGGAAGCGGCAATGACGAGCGGCCGGTTGACGACCCACGTGCTGGACACCGCCCACGGCCGACCCGCCGCCGGGATTACGATCCTCCTCTGGGCGATCGAGCCCGACGGCGATCGCTCGCTGGTCGCCCGCACCCGCACCAATGCCGATGGCCGCACCGACGGGCCGCTGTTGGAGGGAGCGGCGCTGCGGACAGGCGTCTACGAGCTGGAGTTCGCCACTGGCGATTACTGGGCGGCGCACGGCAGCGGCGGCGACGCGCTCCCATTTCTCGATCTGATCCCGATTCGCTTTGGCGTCGCCGACCCCGACGCGCACTACCACGTGCCGCTGCTGTGCTCGCCGTGGTCCTACACGACCTATCGCGGCAGTTGACGCCGGCGCCGGTCGTCCTGCCGCTCTCGTTCCGGGAGACCACTTCGTGATCGACGATTTTGCCGATTCCGGCCGCACCATCCTCGACCGCTGCGACGAGTTCGCTCAATTCACCGAGGAGCCGGATCGCCTCACCCGCTCCTACGGTTCGCCCGCGCTCGCCGCCGCCATGGCCCGCGCCGCCGACTGGATGAGCGAGGCCGGGTTGAGCGTCCGCCGCGACGCCGCCGGCAACCTGATCGGTCGTCTCGCCGCAGCCGATCCCGGCGCGCCCACCTTGCTGCTGGGCAGCCATCTCGACAGCGTGCGCGATGCCGGCAAGTACGATGGTCCGCTCGGCGTGCTGACCGCCCTCGCCGCTCTGGATCGCGCCCGGGCGCAGGGGCCGTTCCCGTTCCATGTTGACGTCGTCGCCTTCGCCGATGAGGAGGGATTGCGCTTCCGCACCGCCTATCTCGGCAGCCGCGCGTTCGCCGGCGCCTTCGATCCGGCACTTCTGGAACTGACCGACGCCGCCGGGATCGCGCTGCGCGAAGCCTGTCTGGCGGCCGGCGGCGACCCGGAGGCGCTGGCCGCCGGGGTGGCGCGTCCGGAGCGCCTGCTCGGCTACGTCGAAGCGCATATCGAGCAAGGCCCGACGTTGGAGTCGCTCGACGTGCCGGTGGGCGTCGTTTCCACTATCGCCGGTCAGACCCGGGTCAACGCGACCTTTCGCGGCGAGGCCGGTCACGCCGGCACCGTCCGCATGATGCACCGTCGCGACGCCCTGTCCGGCGCCGCCGAGTTCGTACTCGCCGCCGAGCGCCAGGCGCGCGGCAAGGCCGGGTTGTATATCACCGTCGGCCATTTGGTCGTCTCCCCCGGAGCCAGCAATGTCATCCCCGGCGAGGTCCGCCTCACCGCTGATGTTCGTTCGGCCAACGATGGCGTGCGCGAACGCGCCCTGGTCGAACTGCGCGCCGCCGCCACCGATATCGCCAGCCGGCGCCGTCTCGAGCTCGATTGGCGCGTCGTCCCCGGCAACGCGGCGGTTCCCATGGATCGGGAGTTGACCCAGCGCCTCGCCAACGCGATCGACGCCTGCGGCTACCCCGTCCATCATCTGCCCAGCGGAGCCGGCCACGATGCGGTGATGCTGGCCAGGTTGTGCCCGGTCGCCATGCTCTTCGTGCGCTGCAAGGGCGGCGTTAGTCACAATCCGGCCGAATCGGTTTCCGCCGAGGACGCGGCCGCGACGGTGGCCGTGCTCGCTCGCTTCCTGGATGACGCTCGCACGAGTCTGTCGTGACCGTCGACGTCCTGATTCGTTGCGCCCGGCTGGTTCTGCCCGAAGGCGAAGCGGCAGGCGACATCGCGATCGCGGATGGCCGAATCGTCGCCATCGGACCGAATGCGGCCGAGGCTGCCCGTGCCGAGATCGATGCGCGCGGGCTGGTGGCGCTGCCGGGAGCCGTCGACGCGCACGTCCATTTCAATGAACCGGGGCGAACCGACTGGGAAGGCTGGGCGACCGGCAGCCGAGCTGTGGCCGCCGGCGGCGGCACGCTGGTTGTCGAGATGCCGCTCAATGCCTCGCCGCCGACCCTCGACGGCGCCGCGTTCGACGTCAAGCGCGCCGCCGCCGAGTCCGCCTCGGTGGTCGATTTCGCGCTTTGGGGCGGACTGACGCCGATCAACCTGAGTTGCCTGGACGAACTGGCCGCGCGCGGCGTGGTCGGGTTCAAAGCATTCATGAGCGGCTCGGGCATCGATGATTTTCCGGCTGCCGACGATCTGACCCTGTATGAAGGGATGCTCGCCGCCGCTCGCCTCGGGTTGCCGGTGGCGGTTCACGCCGAGAGCGATGTCATCACGTCGCGGCTGGCGGCCCGCGCTATCGCCGCCGGCCGCAGCGCCCCGCGCGACTACCTCGCCAGCCGCCCGGTCGTCGCCGAAACCGAGGCGATTTCTCGCGCGATCCATCTGGCCGAAACCACCGGTTGCGCGCTGCACATCGTTCACGTCAGCAGCGGAGCCGGAGCGGCGTCGATCGCGGAGGCGCGCTCGCGCGGTGTCGATGTCACCGGCGAAACCTGCCCGCACTACCTCGTCTTCACCGCGGACGATCTGGAGCGGCTCGGCGCCGTCGCCAAGTGCGCGCCGCCGCTGCGTCCGCAATCCGACGTAGACGCGCTCTGGACCGCGCTGGCGCGGGGCGATCTGCAATACGTCGCTTCCGATCATTCCCCCGCCCCCGCCGCGATGAAAACCGGTGCGGACTTTTTCAAAATCTGGGGCGGCATTTCCGGGTGTCAGTCGCTGTTGGCGCTGCTGCTCGCCGATGGCGCGGCGCGCGGGTTCTCCTTGGCGGCCATCGCCAATCTCGTCGGAGCCGCTCCGGCAAATCGGCTGCGTTTGGCTGGCAAGGGGATGCTCGCGCCGGGAATGGATGCGGACGTGACACTGATCGAGCCCGATGCGGAATGGACGTTGACCGCCGCCGATCTCCAGTACCGGCATCGCCACAGTCCCTATCTCGGGCGTCGCTTCCGGGGCGCGGTCCGGCGCACCATGCTGCGCGGGCGCACGATCTGGCAAGATGACAGGATCGTCTCCGGCCCTTGCGGCCAACTGGTGCGGCCGGCGCCGGTCGCCTGAAGGCGGCGTCATTGACGACGCCGTTCGGGAGCTCGTCCATGTGGAATCGGTATCTTCAACCCACGACCCTGGCCGAGGCGTCGGCGATGCGCGCCGCATATGGCGCCTCGGCTCGCCTTGTCGCCGGGGGCACGGATCTGATCGTGGAATTGCGGCGCGGTGCGCGCCCCACCGAAACGATTATCGATCTGACCCACGTCGCGGAGTTGCGCGGCATCGCGCGCGACGGCGATCTCATGCGTATTGGCGCGCTGGCGACTCACAACGATGTCGTCGCCTCGGCGGCATGCCGCGCGGCGCTGCGACCACTGGCGCAGGCGTGCCAGGAGGTGGGCGCGCCGCAACTGCGGACGCGCGCCACGGTCGCCGGCAATCTCATGACCGCTTCGCCCGCCAACGACACGATCGCGCCGGCGATCGCGCTCGGCGGGTCGGTGGTGCTGATCAGCGAACGTGGCGAGCGCATCGTGCCGCTGTCAGAGTTCTACCTTGGGGTACGCAAAACAGCGCTCCAGCCGGATGAGCTGGTGCGCGAAATCCGTATCCCGGCGATGACGGCGAACCAGCGGGGTCGCTTCATCAAACTCGGCTTGCGACGCGCGCAGGCCATCTCGGTGATCAACGCCTGCATCGTGCTGACCTTCGACGACGATACGGTCGCCGAGGCGCGCATCACGCTCGGGTCGGTGGCTCCGACCATCATTCACGCAGCCTCGGCCGAAGCGCTG
>JADLCW010000207.1 GCA_020847015.1 Thermomicrobiales bacterium
CTGGGCATCGATCGCGTCGTCCCCATCACCTACATGAACTCGGCCGCCACCCTGAAAGCCTTCTGCGGCCGCAACGGCGGCATCGTCTGCACATCGTCCAACGCCCGCCGCGTGTTCGACTGGGCCTTCGCCCGCGGCGAGCGCATCTTCTTCTTCCCGGACGAGCATCTCGGCCGCAACTCCGGCGTCAAAGCCGGCGTCGGGCTGGACGAGATGGTGGTGTGGGATCCGTTCGAACCGCTGGGCGGCAACACCCCGGAGCAGTTGCGCCGCGCCCGCGTGTTCCTCTGGAAGGGCTTTTGCTCCGTGCATGCCCGCTTCAGTCTGGAGCAGATCGCGCAGGCCCGAGCGGAGCATCCGGGGGTCAACGTCATCGTCCACCCGGAGTGCCGCCACGAGATCGTGCAGGCCGCCGACTGCGACGGCTCCACCGAGTTCATCATCAACACCGTGCGCGCCGCGCCGTCCGGCTCCACCTGGGCGGTGGGCACCGAGATCAACCTCGTCAAGCGGCTGGACGACGAGCTGCCCGACAAGCACGTGTTCTGCCTGGACCCGGTGATCTGCCCGTGCAGCACCATGTATCGGGTGCACCCCGCCTACCTGCTCTGGTCGCTGGAGCATCTGGCGGCCGGCGAGGTGGTCAACCGGGTCACCGTGCCGCAGGAAACCGCGCGCGAGGCGCTGGTGGCGCTGGAGCGGATGCTGGCCGTCCCCGGCGCGCCGACCCCCGCCCGCGTCGGCTAACCGCGCGCATCCCCCGACCCCACCCGCGCCGGCTAACCGCGCACATCCCCCGACCCCGCGCCACCCCGCCGTGCTGAACGGCGGGGTCGCGCGTTCGCGTTCGCGCGCCCCCCATGCGGCCGGCCCGCTCCGATCGACGCGGACGCTGTCGCCGGTTGGCGGCCCCGGTGCGGTCGGTCTGCCGGCTCTGGTTCCCGCCCGGTCGGCGGACCCGGTTCGCTGACCGCGCCCGCGCCCGCTTCCGCCCGCCGGCGGACCCGGGTTCGACGACCGCGGCGCGTCCGAATGTCCCGCCAGCGCCGCCCGCTGCCCCGGCCTGCCCGGTCCACCGACCCCACGGCGAAATCTCGGCTGGCGGAACCGCGCGCCGCCGTGCGACGGCGACCATCCCCGGCGGGACGAACGCAGCGGTCCGCATTGGGTCGGCGGCAAGGCGCTTCGGCGGGCGGGGGCGAGCTCCATCTCGCGCTCCGGGGCGAATGCATCGGATCAGCGGCGAGGCGTCGTCGTCGCTCGGACGGGGCGAACATCGGCCCCGGAACGGAATGTGCGGCCGGACGCGACCGGCGGGGCGACGTTCGGCCCCGGTGCGCGACGCGGAGTGCGCGATGGGATTCCTGGTCGGGTTCATCCTGTTCGTCATCGTCATCGGCGCGTTCGACGCCCGGCTGCCCTGGCCGCCGCCGCGCTCCGGCCGCCCCGGGTCGGCCCGATGATCGCCGGTCACTACGGGTTGGCCGCCGCCGTCAAGGGCAAGGAGATTCGCACCCCCCTTTGGGCGCTGATGCTGGCTACCGTCTGGCTGGATGTGCTGTTCGTGCCGCTGGTGCTGGCCGGTGTCGAATCGATCGCGCCGGTTCCGGGCACGAACGGCGGCTACGGTCAGGTCATCATCCACGCCGACTACACCCACTCCCTCGTCGGAGCGCTCGTGCTGGCGATCGTCTTCGGCGCGGTGGCGGCCATCCCCTGGGGTCGCCGGGTGGGAACCGTGCTCGGCGCGGTGGTGTTCTCCCACTGGCTGCTCGATCTGGTGGTGCACCGCGCCGACATGCCGCTGCTGCCCGGCGACCTCGGCAATTTTCCGCGGCTCGGCTTCGGGTTGTGGCGTCTGCCGGCGGCCGCGGCCATCGTGGAACTGGCGCTGGTCGCCATCGGCGCCTGGCTCTACCTGCGCGCCGCCTCGTCCGTCGCCGCCGCCAGCGGTCCGATTGGCGCGCGGCGAGCCGCCCTGCTGGCCGGCACGATCCTCGCCGCCGGCGTATTCACCCTCGCCGTCGACGTGCTGATCGGGTAGATGCGCCGCGCCCCGCCGCTCAGCCCCCGTCGCCGCGCCACCACCGCCGACCCGTACAATCCCGTCGGGAGCGGCATGGGGTCCGCTCCGTCGTTCGCTCGCTCCGGAGGTTTTCACCCATGCCCGATGTCGGCGATCTCGCCCCCGATTTCAGCGTGCGCGGAGCCACCGGCGACGAATTTCGCCTGAGCGATCTGCGCGGTCGGGCGCGGGCCCTGCTGCTCTTCTACCCCAAGGACAAAACCAGCGGCTGAACGCGCCAACTCGTCGCCGTGCGCGACGCCATCGACGCGCTCCGCGCAGCCGAGGTGATCCCTTTCGGGGTCAACCCCGGCGATGCCGCCAGCCACCGCGCCTTCATCGACGCCTACGACTTCCCCTTCGATCTGCTGGTCGATGAGGGGCTGGCCGTCGCTCGCGCCTACGACGCGCTGAACCCGGCGGGAACCGGCGTGGCCCGCACCGTCGTCGTCGTCGGCAAGGATGGGCGCATCATCTTCCGCGCCGCCGGCGCGCCGCCGCCCGCCGAGCTGCTCGATGCGGTGCGCGCCGGACAGGACGAAATCACCCCGGCTGGCTGAGCCGCCGCGCGGCCGGCGGCCGTCCGCAGCGGCGGGTGTGCACACCGCGCCGCGTCGATGCGACCATGTGCGCCGCGGCGGCCGGAGACTCCCGACCGCCTTGGGCACGCGCGAATCGCAGGAAGGACCACCACCATGGCCAGCGCCAAGGCGCGCAAATATCAGGAACTGCGCGAGGCGCGCGGTTTGTCGCCCGACGAAGCGGCCCGCCGTCTCGCGGTGGACGCGGACGAGATCCGGGCATGGGAGCGCGGCGAGCGGGAACCCGACGCCGCGACCGAGCAACGCCTGGCCGAGGTCTACGGCGTTTCCCAGGATGAACTGCGCCACGCGGAGAACGCGCGCCACCACCCGGACGGCAAGCGCTCCTGATCGGGCGCCAACAGCACCCGCTCCCGCTCCGGGCAGGCTGGGGTGGGGCGCCGCGGATGCTCGCTGAATGGGAGTGCGCCCGCTAAAATGGGACCTCCCATTCAGAACGCTTGGACAAGTCGGCGAAACACCGGCCGTCCAGATAGTCCGGAAAGCTGTAGACGCCGGTGATTTGCAGGTAGCACCGATCCGGATACTTGTCCCACCTTCGAGCCAGTCCGACCCGGAGATACACGTCAGCCGCTCCGAAGAGGGTCTTGCCCAAGTCTTTAGCTGCGGTAATCGGCGCTGCTCCGGCTCGCGCTTTCGCATCGAGATAGTTGCGAAACGCCAGGTCCGTTACCGACAGATCAAAGTAGTCCTGCTTTTTGTCCTGAAACGACAACCGGTACTTGTTACCGCCATTCTCTTTTGGACCGTAGGTCACCCCGGACACGTGCTGTGCCCGCACCGTCCCGAGCGAACGAGTGCCGGAGCCGGCAGAAACCCAGACCCCCTCCCTCTCCGGATCGCCATGCACGTGCGCCCCGAAGATTTCCTCCACCGCGCCGTCATCCGACAACCCACAGAGCAGGTCGCGCCGCTCGACGGTGTCGAGGTCATCCACATGCCGATATTGTCGCGCCACGATGCGGTCTTCCGTATGCGGCGGCTTCGCACGGGAGTCGCGACAGGTCACATCCATTTCGACGACCGCGAATGGTCGGATCACGGCGCGGTCGCCTTGATAGAGCCACGGTTCCTCAAGATCGCCCGGTTGGGGCAGTGGGCGGATGCACGCGCCGTCCGATGTCACACCCGCGACGCACACACGTCGCCCGCTCATGCGCGTGAGATCGGTGATCGTCAGCACGGTCCGCACCCCGGCATCCTCCACGCATCCCGGATCGAACGGTATTGACTCGATGGATCAGTTGCGATGGTTGCACGGTAACCGAGATCGCCAAAAGTAGCAAGCAGTTTGGCGCGATAGACCGGACGGGCGAGGGTCCGCATGATAGAGTTGACCCATCGCCCTGCCGCAGACGCAGCCGTACGCGTGGAGATTTCGCCAGATGAGCGAACCGACGACGCTGACCGTATTCACGATTGGACATAGCAACGCGAGCGAGACAAAGTTCCTCGAATTACTGAAAGACAACGGCATCGAACTCGTCATCGACGTACGGACGGTTCCCTACAGTCGCTTCGCGCCGCAATTCAATCGGGAGAAGCTGAAGGCGCTGCTTGGCGGAAGCCGCATCGGCTATGTGTTCATGGGAGATACGATGGGCGGGCGTCCGAGCAAAGCCGAGCTCTATAAAAATTGGAAGCCCGACGTTGAGCCCGACGGGCATGACGGTGAGCCGCGCCCCATCGGCGACCCGGCGGTCTCTCGTGGGCCTTGGCTCCAGGCGGGCTCCAACTCCGCGGAATACTTTGCAGCTGAGGAATCGAACGCTCTCATGTGCAGCGAAGGTGAAGCTCGGCCTGCCGAGCGTGCCGATTTCCTGAAGCTCGTCGACTATCCGAAAGTCGCCTGTCAGCCTGAGTTCCAAGCGAGCATCGAAGAGGTGATGGACTTGGCAGCTAAGCAGCAAACCGCTCTTATGTGCAGCGAAGAAGATCCGCATCGCTGCCACCGACACCACCTGATCGCGAAAGCATTAATTAAACGAAGAGTCGCCGTACGTCACATTCGCCATAGTGGGGTCGTGGCCGATTTCGTCGACCAAATGTCCCTCTTTTCCACTAGCGCGGAGAAACCATGATCGCTCACGTTCGTCTCTGCACCATCGGCTTCACCCAGAAATCGGCCGAGCGCTTCTTCGGGCTGCTGCGCCAGAGCGGGATCGCGCGGCTCATCGATACGCGCCTCAAACCCGGCGGCCACCTCGCCGGCTTCGCCAACGGGCGCGATCTGCCCTTCTTTCTGGATCGTCTCGCCGACGGCTGCCGCTACGAACACCTGCCCCGGCTGGCCCCCACCCCCGAGATGCTCGGCGACTACCGCAAAGATCACGATTGGAACCGCTACGTCGCCCGCTACGAGACGCTGATGGATGAGCGGGGCGTGCCGGCGGCGCTGGACCGGGCCGAGTTCGCGCGCTGGCCAACCTGCCTGCTGTGCAGCGAAGCCACACCCGACGCGTGCCACCGTCGCCTCGTCGCCGAGCGGCTGGCGCGGGCATGGGGCGATGTCGAGATCATCCATCTCGTGTAGTCGGAGCGTCACGCGCGGGCGCCATTGTGGAGCGCGTTCGATCTTGGGCATGACGCCCAGACAATCTCGCCGCGTGTCGC
>JADLCW010000208.1 GCA_020847015.1 Thermomicrobiales bacterium
ATCTGCGCCGGCTGGTGGTGGAACGCGGCGGTGAACCGCAAACCAGCTCCGACAGCGAGTTGCTGGCGTGGTTGGTGCTGCTGGCCGAGGGGGTTTGGGAGGAACGCATCCGCTGGATGATGGCGCGGGCGCGCGGAGCCTACTCACTGGCGCTGCTCACACCGGACGCGCTCTTCGCGGTGCGCGATCCGTACGGGTTGCGTCCCCTTTGCCTCGGCTGGCGCGAAGGGCACTGGTTGATCGCCTCCGAGAGCTGCGCGCTCGATACGGTGGGGGCGGAGCTGGTGCGGG
Source organism: Thermomicrobiales bacterium (assembly GCA_020847015.1). Lineage (GTDB taxonomy): Bacteria > Chloroflexota > Chloroflexia > Thermomicrobiales > UBA6265 > CADCWF01. The sequence goes on from JADLCW010000208.1 coordinate 292, forward strand.
AGATTCAGCCGGGCGAGATCCTGCGAATCGACGCGGCCGGGTTGCGTGGCAACCTGATGGACAATCCGCCGACGCCGGCGCTGTGCGTATTCGAGCAGATCTATTTTGCGCGGCCGGACAGCGTGATTGGCGACGCGACCGCCTTCGAAGCGCGGGTGGCGATGGGGCGTGAATTGGCGCGGGAGCACCCAGCCAAGGCCGATCTGGTGATTGGCGTGCCCGATTCCGGGGTGCCGGCCGCCATCGGCTATGCGCAAGAGATGGGGCTGCCCCTCAGCGAGGGGCTGGTCAAGAATCGCTACGTGGGGCGCACGTTCATCCACCCCGATCAGCACTCGCGGCAAGCCGGCATCCGGCTCAAGTTCAATCCCCTGCGGGGGGCCGTGAAGGACAAGCGAGTGGTGGTCGTCGACGACAGCGTGGTGCGTGGCAACACCATGCCCCAGATCGTCGATCTGCTGCGGAGAGGCGGCGCGACCGCCGTGCATCTGCGCATCTCCTCACCGCCCATCGCGCACCCCTGCCATTTCGGCATCGACATGGGCGAGCGGGAAAAGCTGATCGCCCACGGCGCGAATCTGGAGCAGATTCGCCGCCGCCTGGGCGCCGATACCCTCGGCTTTCTCGGATTGGAGGGGTTGCTGCGGGCGGTGGATGGCCATCATCACTGTCTCGGCTGCTTGACCGGCCGCTACCCGCTGCCAGTCGCCGACGCCACCGGCAAGGACGCGCTCGAAGCGGCGGACGCGCATCCGCCCGTCGTCGCGTTGCGGCGAGTCTGAGCCAGCCGCAAAGGAGCGCGAGCTATGAGGGAACGCAACTCGCCGCGATCCGTGCTCGTCGTTGGCTCGGGCGGCCGCGAACATGCCCTTGTCTGGGCGTTGCGCCGGTCGCCGTCGGTCGGGACGCTTTATGCCGCGCCCGGTAACCCGGGCATCGCGCAACTTGCCGAAATCGTGCCCATTTCTGCCGACGACATCCACGCCATCGCCGACTGGTCGGTCGAGCGCGCGGTTGATTTGGTCGTCGTGGGACCGGAGGCGCCGCTGGCCGCGGGGTTGGCCGATCTCCTGATGGAGCGCTCCACGCCAGTGTTCGGACCAACCCGCGCGGCGGCGGAATTGGAGTGGTCGAAGACGTTCGCCAAGCGATTCCTCAGCGAGCACGCCATCCCGACACCCGGATGGGCTGTATTTACCGATGCCGACACGGCATTGGCGCACGCGGCGCGGGCCGACTACCCGTTGGTGGTGAAGGCCGACGGACTGGCTGCCGGCAAGGGGGTGACGGTCTGCGCGTCGTTCGCCGAAGCGGCGGCGGCGATCCGAGCCGCGCTTGTCGAAGGCGCTTTCGGTGAAGCCGGTCGGCGCGTGATTGTTGAGGAGTTCGTGACCGGCAAGGAAGTCAGCGTCATCGCGCTGTGCGACGGCGAGCGCATCGCTTGCCTGCCACCAGCGCGGGATCACAAGCGACTTGGGGCCGACGACACGGGGCCGAATACGGGCGGCATGGGCGCCTACGCCCCCGTGCCCGAGCTCGATGAAGTGTTCCTGCACCTTGTTGAAGAAACGATCCTGCAACCGACCGTCGACGGGTTGCGAGCGATGGGGCGGCCCTACCGGGGAGCGCTTTATGCCGGGCTGATGCTCGGCCCGACGGGGCCGCAGGTGCTGGAATTCAATTGCCGCTTCGGCGACCCCGAAACGCAGGCAATGCTCCCGTTGCTGGAGGGAGATTTCGCCGAAATCTTGCTCGCCTGCGCCGAAGGTCAGCTGGATCCGACCTCGGTTTGCCGGACGGGTGGTTCCACGACCTGCCTCACACTGGCGGCGCCGGGATACCCGATTTGTCCCGAATTGGGCGGTGTCGTGCGCGGCATCGTCGACGCCGAGGCGACCGGTGCGCTGGTGTTCCACGCCGGGACCGTGGCGCGCGACGACGAGGTCGTTGCTGGCGGCGGGCGCGTGGTGTCGGTTGTCGGGCGAGGAGCCGATCTGCAGGAGTCGACCGAGCGAGCCTACGCGGCGGCAGCCCGCATCGAGTTTCCGGGAAAGCAAATGCGACCTGACATCGGAGCGCCGCAACTGGCCCTGGCGAGGTGAAGCGAATCGCCGCGCTCGCATCCGGGTCGGGATCGAACGTGCAGGCTCTGCTCGAAGCGGCGCGTGCGGGCGCGCTGGCGGCCGAGATCGCGGTGGTCGTCGCGGATCGTCCATCCGGAGCGCTGGAGCGGGCCGAGGCGGCCGGCGTGCAGGCGTTGTGCCTGCCGCTCCGCGATCGCCGCGACATCGCCGCGCGTGGCGCCTATGAGCGGCGGCTGGCCGACGCGCTGGAGCCGTTCGCGCCCGATCTGATCGTACTGGCTGGGTGGATGCTGGTGCTCTCGCCGGTGTTTCTGGATCGGTTCCCGGGTCGCATCATCAATCTACACCCCGCGCTATTGCCGGATGGCGACGAGGATGCGGTGGAGACGTCGCATGGTCCGCAACCGGCGTTTCGCGGTGCGAGGGCTGTGCGCGATGTGTTGCGTGCCGGCATGCCAGTCACCGGGGCGACCGTTCACTGGGTGACGCCGCGCTGCGATGTGGGACCAGCTATCGCGCGGGAAGAAGTGCTCGTGCGGTCGGAGGACGACGAGGCGGCGCTGCACGCGCGGATCAAGGCGATCGAGCATCGGCTGCTGCCGCGTGCAGTGGCGCTTGCATTGGAGCAGATCGACGAGCGAGTGAGCGCCAGATGACGGTGAACGGGGAGGGGATCGTGACGGACACGCAGGCGAGCCCGCGCGTGGTGATCGTATTGGGGTCGAAGGCGGACATGGTCCACCGCGACGCCATTGTCGCGGCGCTGGATGCGCTCGGCGTCGCCAGCGAAACGCGAATCGCTTCGGCGCACAAGGTGACGCGCCATCTGCTCGATATGCTGGAGCAGTACGAGGCGGCCGAGTCCCCGCCCGTCTACATCACCGTGGCGGGTCGCTCCAACGCGCTCTCGGGGGTGGTCGACGCTAACGTGCGCGGGCCGGTCATCGCCTGCCCGCCGTACGGCGAGCGATTCGGCGGCATGGATCTGCTTTCGTCGGTGCGCATGCCGAGCGGGGTCGCTCCGCTGCTGGTGCTGGAGCCGGCGGCGGCGGCGCTGGCGACGGCCAAGATTCTGGCCGTGGGCGACCGGGCCGTGGCGCGTCGGGTGATCGAGACGCAGCAGGCGCAGCAGGAGCGGGCGCTGGCCGACGATCGGGCGCTGACCGACGGTTGACGCGGTTCGGAACCGCGGGGGTCGCTCGCTTATGCTTGTCTCGTCCGGGCGCCGGGGATCGGCGACGAACCGACTCGCAAGGAGGCCGACCCCCGCCGATGACCGATCGACCGCTGTTTCGCAAAATTCTGATCGCTAATCGGGGTGAGATCGCGCTGCGGGTGCTGCGCGCCTGCCACGATCTCGGGGTGCGCGCCGTCGTCGCCTATAGCGACGCTGATCGCGACTCGCTGCCGGTGCGGCTGGCCGACGAAGCGGTGTGCATCGGGCCGGGGCCGGCGGCGCGCAGCTACAATAATATCCCGGCCATCGTCAGCGCTGCGCGGCTAACCGGGTGCGACGCGCTCCACCCCGGCTATGGGTTTCTCGCGGAAAACGCGTATCTCGCCGAGATCTGCGCCCAGGTCGGGGTCACCTTCATCGGGCCGCGCCCGGAAACGATCGAGCGCATGGGCAACAAGGCCGAGGCGCGCAAGCTGATGGCTGCCGCCGGAGTGCCGTTGGTGCCCGGCACGCCGGGACCGGTGGAGAGTCTGAGTGAGGCGCGGCGCGCGGCGGCCCGTATCGGCTACCCGGTGCTGATCAAGGCTGTCGCCGGCGGCGGCGGACGCGGCATGCGAGTCGCGCGAGACGAGGGCGAACTGGTGCGCCAGATGCCAGTGGCCCAGTCCGAGGCGCAGGCCGCCTTCGGCAATGGCGAGGTGTACCTGGAACGCTATCTGGAGCGGCCGCGCCACGTTGAGGTGCAGGTGCTGGCCGACGAACATGGCCGCATCGTGGCGGTGGGGGAGCGCGACTGCTCCATCCAGCGGCGGCACCAGAAGGTGATCGAGGAAGCCCCCGCGCCCAATCTGCGGCCGGAGACGCGCGCCGCGCTGCTGGAAGCCGCGGTGACTGGCGCCCGCGCGGCCGGTTACACCAACGCCGGCACGCTGGAATTCCTGCTCGACAGTGACGACCGATTCTACTTCATGGAAATGAATACCCGCATCCAGGTGGAGCACCCGGTCACCGAGATGGTCACCGGCATTGATCTGGTGGCGTGGCAAATCGCGATCGCGGCCGGTCAGCCGCTCACCATCGACGAGGCGGCTTGCCAACCGGTTGGGCACGCCATCGAATGTCGGATCACGGCGGAAGACGCCGAAGCCGATTTTGCGCCCGGCGTCGGCCGGGTGGATACGTATGTCGCCCCGGGCGGGCCCGGGGTCCGGGTCGATTCTCATCTCTATACCGGCTATAGTATTCCGCCGTACTACGATTCCCTGCTTGCCAAGATCATCGTCTGGGGCAACGACCGCGACCAGGCCGCGGCCCGGATGGAGCGCGCCCTGACCGAAACGGTGATTGCCGGGGTGCCGCAAACGGCGCCGTTTCTGCGCCGACTGGTGGCGGACCCGGCATTTCGGTCCGGCGACGTGCATACCGGGTTGCTGGCGGAACGAATGGAGCGACTCGTCCTGGCCGGAGGCGAGCGCGGCTAGCAGCTTGGCGTCCGACGCCAGGCTGGAGGCGACAACACGTGCCCGATTCGCAACGAACCCCCGAGTCTCGACCTGCCGGCGACGGCAGGAGCGGCGCCAAGGGGGGCAAGAAAACCCGCGCTCCGCGGCCCAACCCAGGGTTGCTGCGCCATCAGGCGCGCATGCTCGCGCTGCAGGTGCTGTATGAGATCGAACTGACCGGGCACGACCCGCGTGAAACGCTCGCCAATACGTTCGCCGATGCCGAAGGCGGCGAGGGCCAGGCGGCGCCCCCGGCGGTGCAGGGCTACGCGGAACGGCTGGTGCACGGCGTGCTGCTCTATCTGTACAAGCTCGACCCGCTCCTGACCGAATTCGCCCCGGCCTTCAATGAGGAGCACACGCCGGCGGTCGACCGCAGCATCCTGCGGCTGGCTGCGTACGAATTGCTCTATGAGCCGGAGGTGCCGCCAAAAGTGGCGATCAACGAGGCGGTCGAGCTTGCCAAGCATTTTGGCGGCGATGGGTCGGCCCGCTTCGTCAATGGGGTGCTGCGGCGGGTGCTGGAGCGCAGCGGTCGCCTGAAGACGGATAGCGCGCAGGTTGGAGCGCCCGCTGAGAAGTGATTCACGTGAATCACGGTGTGGTGGTTGGCGGCCAAGGCGTCGTGTATCATCGCTGCGGCGGTCGACAAGCCAATTCTGGCAATGCGTCTTCCGTGTTGGGAGGCCGCACCGGCCCGCCAAGGGGAGCAGCAACGGCAGGTGGCGCTGGACCGATTTGGGGCGGTCGAGCCGTTGGAGGGTAGCAGGGGTGGCGACGATTTACGATCGCGTCCGCAGCATCGTCGCGGAGCGGCTAGGGGTGGATGACGACAAGGTCACGATGGACGCCGAGTTCATCGGAGATCTCAATGCCGACTCCCTCGACCTGGTCGAAGTGATCATGGCGTTGGAGCAGGAATTCGACCTCGAAATCAAGGACGAGGATGCCGAAAATATCCGGACCGTGTCCGACGCGGTGCAATTCATCACCGAGCACGGCGGCTGAGCTGGACTCGGCGCCGTCAACTTGGCGCCCTGTCAGACCGACCAGGGAGTCGTGGGGGCGCGGTATCGATCCGTCGCGCCCTGACGCCCCGCCTTGGCGGCCGGTGGGCGTGCGCGCGGTCACGGTGAACCGAAGGACAACGCCATGATCCGCGCTCTGAAGGCGCCGAATCTGAAAGAAAAGCTGCACAAGCCGAGCTTGCCCAAACTCCCGGATCCAAGTCAACCAGATGTCTTCGAGGAGATGACGCTCCTCGAGCACATGGTGGAGTTGCGAGATCGGATCGTAAAGATCGTCCTGGCAGTGGCCATCGCGTTCATTGCAGGCATCTTTCTTGCCGATGATCTCCTGGATCTCCTGCGGACCCGAGCAAACGCGCTTAATGGTTTCGACGTCGTTAGTCCGACCGACCCGATCACGATGTTTTTCAAAGTAGCGCTTTACATCGCCATCGGCATCACCCTGCCGGTCATCCTCTGGCAACTATTCGGCTTCCTGGCCCCGGGGTTGACGCGCAAGGAGAAGCGGCTTCTCATTTCATCGCTGCCATTCGTCTCGCTGCTGTTTCTCGGCGGCGCCGCGTACGGTTTTTTCGTCGCGGCTCCGGCTGCGTTCCAATTCCTATCGTCGTTCATGTCGGATTTGTTCGAGTGGTCGCCTGAGGGCAATGCCGTCATCACCTTCTACCTGACATTGATGATCGGGTTGGCGCTGGCGTTCCAGTTGCCGGTGGTGATGTTTCTGCTGGCGAAGCTGGGCGTGGTGACGCCGAAGAAGATGCGGTCGTTTCGCAAATACGCGCTGCTGATCATCTTCATCGCGGCGGCGGTGATCACGCCGAGCACCGACCCGTTCAACATGGCGCTGGTGGCCGTGCCGCTGCTGGTGCTCTACGAGGTTGGCATTCTCATCGCCTATCTGTTTGCGCGCAGACCGATAGACGAGGCGAAAACGCCCAAGGGCGCGGCTGCCTGAGGCGATCCGATACATTCCGTAGAAGGAAAGCACCGGAGGCGATCGTCAGGTCGCCTCCGGCCCCGTAACGGCGCCTCCTATCGACCTTCGGGCGGGCGCAGCACATCCGCGACCGCGCGCTCGTCAGCCGGACGCACGCTCACGGTGCGCTCGTTGCGGTAGGTAACCGCGCCGGGACGGCCGCCCCTGATCTTGCGAACATGGCGGCGGCGCGCAATGTCCACCTCGACGCGCACCGCATCGCGGGCCGCACTGTACCAGGCGGCGAGTCCGGCCGCCGCGGCCAGCGTCTCGTCGCGTTCCGGTAATCGGGGATTCGCCCAGCGAACAATGACGTGCGATCCGCCGACACCCCGTGCGTGCAACCATGTGTCGTCCGGGCCAGCGGTCTCGAAGGTGATGAGCTCGTTCTGGGTCGCGGTATGACCGACGAACACGGCATTGCCGGCCGCGTCCAGAAAGGGGCGAGGTCGCTTCTGTGGCCGCGCCTTGCGCGCCGCGCCTCGGCCAGAGCCGCTCTGCGTTTCCCACTCAGCAGCCAGCGCTTCGAGTTCGGCAAATCCGGCCGCCTGGGCGACCAGCGTGGCCAGTTCGTCCAGATGGGCGATCTCCACCGCGATGTCGGCTTCCAGTTCGGTTTGATGCACCCCCGCGCTTTGTGCGTTCCGGTAGCGCTCGAAGTACTCCTGAGCGACATCCTTGGCTGGACGAGCGGGATCCAATGGAACGACCTGGCCATCCACGTCGAGTTGCGCCTGGCCGGGCCGAATGTGCCAGAGATTGGCGTAGATCGCCTCGCCCCACTGGCGTAGTCGGTCGATCTCAGCCGCTTTGGCGCCCTGCTCGCGCACCGCCTGCAATTTTCGCGTCTGCCGCTGACGAGCTTCGCCGATGGTCGCCAACAGCCGCGCGCGGCGCTGCGCGTGGCGAACCGGCCCGCTTTCGTGAACGTCGCCCTCCGCGAGCGCGATCGCGTGCGAAATGGACGCTACGGGTTCTTCGTCATGAGTTTGGGCCAGGTAGGCGAACGGGATCGCCCCGTAAGCGACGACCGGTCCGGTCGTCGCCTCCGATTCGGTTGGCCGCTCGCGGTAGAGGCGCGGCGCCCAGGAGGCGGTCAGCAACGGCTCCAGCAACGCTCGGGTCTCTCGCGCCAGTATGACCGCGTGGTCTGGAGAGGTCGCGCCGGTCGTCGCGGCGGCGTCGCCGGTCGTCCGGTAGGCGATCTCTCGCGCCATCTGCGGGCTGATGCCGCGGAATGACTCCACCAGCAATCGCGCGAGGATGGTTTGCGGGTCGGCGTTGGCGAGCAGCATCGCGGCCGCTGCACCGGTGAGACGACGCGGATCCGGTTTGGCGATGGGAGGAGGCGGCACGTAGGGTCGGCGAGGCAACACCGGACGCACGCGACTCATGGCCGGCGTCACGCGCTTGATCGCCTCCATGACCTGTCCCTGGTCATCCACCAGGATCAGGTTGGAATGGCGCCCCATGATCTCGACGACGAGATGGACGAAGGTCGGTTCGATCTCCCCTGCGTCCTCCTCCAATTCATCCAGTTCGAGCGCGGCATCTGCGGCCGGCTCGTCGTCGGGCGCCAACCCGGCCGCGCGGCGTGCGCGTCGTTCTTGGTCCGAGGGCAAACGCTTGGCTATACTGAGTCGCAAGAGCCGCTCCAGTGGCGGCTGGTCGATCCCGATCACGATGCCGCCGCGCACATACTTGCGCAGCAAGAGCCCGAGCGGGGTGATCAGGTCGGTGTCGAGCGACGGCATGGCCGAGGCCAGATGGAGGCGGGGGCGGCGATCGTCCGCGCTGGCGACCAGAGCGTGGCGCTGGCCGCCGGCATAGATTTCAGCGGCGAGAGTGCGCTGGTCCACCAGGCCGACGCGCTGAATGCGGCCATCGAGGATGGTCGCGGACAATTCGTCGGCAACGGCGGCAGCGGTGAGAACGTCGAACACGGGGGCAACCTCGGGCGAGCGAACCGCGCCGACAACCGGGGGCGGCGCATGGACGGACAGACGATGCAAACGGACGTGCAGGAGCGATTTGGCGAGCCGCCGTCCGCGGATCGCCGGGAGGCCGCGCGCGGCGTGGGCGATCGACTTGGCGAGCGCGCTGATGAATTGATCGGCGATCTGCGCGTGCTGCGGCGCCCGCGGATATTCGTGATCTCCGGCCCGTCCGGCGTCGGCAAAGATACCGTGATTGAGACGCTGCGGGATGCCTATCCGGAAGCTTACTTCGCTGTCACCGCCACCACGCGGTCGCGGCGCCCCGGTGAAATCGACGGGGTGCATTATTACTTTATGGATGACGCAGCCTTCGATGCGCGGCTTGCCGAGGATGAATTCCTCGAATCGGCCGTGGTGTACGATCACAAATACGGTGTGCCGCGGGGGCCGATTCGAGCCGCGTTGTCGCGCAGGCAAGATGTATTTATCAAAGTAGATGTGCAAGGCGCTCAAGCGATCCGCACGCTCGTACCGCAGGCGATCTCGATTTTCGTTTCTCCAGAGTCGATGACGGCGCTGCTGCAGCGGCTGCGCGCACGCAAAACCGATGAACCGGAAGCGCTGATGCGCCGCTTTGGCACAGCCAGCCGAGAGCTCTCCAGCGCATCCGATTTCGACTACGTGGTGTTCAACGAGTCGGATCAGGTCGAGCAGGCCGTCGCGCAAATTTGCGCCATCGTCACTGCCGAGCACTTTCGCACGGTGCAGGAAGATATTCGCATCTAGCCGGCGCGTTGCATTCCATCTCAAGCCGTCGGAAACGGCGGAGGCGACGATGACCGCCGCCGGTTCGTGGCACGGCACGATCCAGCCACCGAACCGGCGGCGACGGTCAGCGGCGGCGCTCAGCCCTCGGCGAGCGCCGCCGCTTCGACCGGTCCCTCGATCTCCTCATCCTCGGGGATCGGCTGAATCGTGGATTTGTCCTCCACGCGGTCGATGAAGAGAACGCCGTCGAGATGGTCGATTTCATGCTGGAGCGCGCGAGCTAGCCAGCCTTCGGCCTTGATCCGCAGCGGCCGGTTATCCAACCCCACCGCCTTGACGGTGACCCGCCGCGATCGTGGAACCTCGCCCGTCCAGCCGGGGATGCTCAGACACCCTTCGTATCCCAGCACGCGCCCCTGGCTTTTGACGACCTCGGGATTCACCAACGTGTAGGTGTGCTGCGGATCTTCGGGTTTCTCGTAGCCAGCCGGCAGGTGGACCACGATCAATCTGAGCAACATGCCGACCTGCGGCGCCGCCAGACCGATGCCGGGGGCATCCAGCATGGTGTCGTGCATATCGGCAGCCAACCGCCGGATGCTGTCGTCGACAGTGCGAATGCGGTGCGCTTTCTGGCGGAGGCGAGGATCGCCTTCGACGATAATGTTCAAGAGACTCATCGGGCTGCTTCGTCCAATCATATCGGAAGTTCGGGGGGATTCGCCAGACGGCGATCCGTATGCGTTACGCCCAAAGTATCGCCCACGACGCGGCGTCGACTCAAACCGGCTAGTGCCGCGCCGTGAGCTCGAGCGGATCGGCGATGCGCTATTCGTCGGTGATGCCGCCAGGCAACTGCGCCGCGAATGTGCCGGCCGGCTTGCCATCGATCGTAATTGGCGTCTCGCGCGGATCGCCGTCGATGGTGAAGGAGACAGTGGTCTGGCCCTCGGCGGCGATTTCATGCTTGTCCACGAGTCCTTCAATGGAGAGCTCGTGTTTGGTTCCGTCGCCGGTGACGGTGATCACCATGGGCGAGCCGATGTCGCCCTCGATGCGGTCGGGGCTGAGCTTGCCATTTTCGAGCTTGACTTCGACCCCGGACGCCTCGATGACGCGCGCATCCGGGAAGGGACTGGCGGCGGGAGAGGCGAGGACTACTTCTGGCGCGGTCACGCCCTCTTGCGTAACGCTGACGGCTGGCGGCTGGGCTCCGCAGCCGGCCAACACCAGCGCGAGCGCGCCGGGCAGCACAAGCCCTGTCATCCGCCGAATCCTGGCATCCGTCACTCGCTGCTCCCTTCCCCGCGCAAACCAGCGCTCATAGTCGTCTGCTCGTTACCGGCCACCGTCGGTCCTGTCTGCGATGGCGCGGCCCCGCAACGAATCAGGTTCAAGTATCGACGATGCGAGCGGGCAGCGGGAGGACGATCGTGAATGTCGAACCTCTCCCCAGTTCGCTGTGCACCGCAATACTCCCGCCGTGCAATTCGACCAGGCGGCGGGCGATGGACAATCCCAACCCGGCCCCCCCGTAGCGGCGAGACGAGCCGGTGTCCGCCTGCCGGAACTCGTCAAAGACGTGCGGCAGCGTATCGGCGGCGATGCCGATGCCGGTGTCGGCGACGATGATTTCGATGGCCGGATCTGTTTGTCGGATCTCGATGGCGACTCGACCGTGCTCGGTGAACTTCACCGCATTGCCGACGAGATTGAGCAACGCCTGCCGTAGCCGAAGTTCGTCACCAAGCACCCGCGGGACCGTGTCAGGCAGGATCACGTCGAGTCGGAGATTCTTGGCGGAAGCCTGCGGCGCCACATCGGCCAGCACCTGCCTGACGGCAACGCTCAGATCGACCGGCTCCAGCGCCAGCACCATTTTCCCCGACTCGATACGGGAGAGATCGAGAATATCGTTGATGAGGGCGAGCAGGCGATCGGCGCTGTTCGCGATTTGGCGAATATCCGCTTGCTGCTGGTCGGTAAGCCCGCTCGCCGGGTCGTCGAGGAGCAGGTGGGAGTAGCCGACGATGGCGTTCATCGGGGTGCGCAATTCGTGGCTCATCGTCGAGAGAAAACTACTCTTGAGCCGGCTGGCCTCTTCGGCGGAATCCCGCGCCGCGACCATCTCCGCCTCGATACGTTTTTGTTCGGTGATATCGATCAGCACTGACTGCCATGTGGGCGACTCGCCGTCCGGCCCGGGAGCGATGATGCCCTGATCGCGCAGCCAGACCAGACGCCCGTCGCGGGCATAACGTCGATACTCCAGCGAGAATGGTCTGCCGCTGGTGGCGGTATGGGTGATTTCCCGCGCGAGGCGCTCGCGATCGTCGGGGTGGACCCGGGCGAGCCAGCGCTCGGGGTTGGCGATCAACTCTTCCGGGGTTTCCCCGAATACGTCGCGCACCTGCGGACTCGCGTAGAGAAGCGTGTTGGTCTGGTCCGCGGTGTTGATGGTGACGATGGCCGGCAGCCGTTCCACCAGCGTGCGGAAGCGCTCTTCGCTGGCGCGAACTTCTGCTTGCAGGCGATGCCACTCGGTCACGTCTTGCGTAATTCCGAGCACACGCGCGACCGATCCGTCCGGAGCCAGCACTACTTCGCCACGGTCGCGCAGCCAACGGACGCCGCCATCCGGCAGCATCACCCGAAATTCGAGTTCGTAGGGGCCGCCTTGCAACCGTGCCCGATCGGAAGCCTGGACACGCGCGGTGTCCGCCGGGTGGATGCGCTCTTGAAAGAAGCGACGGTCGGTGCGGGCAGCCTCCGGCGGCAGACCGAACAGCGCCGGCAGCCCTTCGGAGCGGAGCGCATCGCCGGAGGCCGCGTCCCAGTCCCACGCGCCAGCTCCGGCGGCGGCGAGCGTTTGGCGCAAGCGCTCCTCGCTACGCGCGAGCGCGGCCATCGCCGCCTTGTGGTTGCCGATTTCCTGAATCTGGGACAGGAAATAGCGCGGAGCGCCCGTGTGGTCGCGCACGGCCGAGACGCTCAACAGCGCCCAGACCGCCGTGCCGTCCTTGCGCAGGTAGCGCTTCTCGATCTGGTAGGAGTGCGTCTCCCCGGCGATCAATTGGGCGACGTGGGCGAGGTCG
>JADLCW010000209.1 GCA_020847015.1 Thermomicrobiales bacterium
ACGCCGGTTCCAGATAGCGCAGCCGGTGCAGGATCTCGGCGCGCTCGAACCCCAGATCTTCCAACAGGTCGCCGGCGTGGTCGCGCAAACCGCTGCGGTGCGAAAAGAGATCGGCCAGCGACACCTGCTGCGTCGGCCAAGCGTCGTGCAGCGAGAACCCGGGGGCGACATCGGCCATGCGACTGGTCCAGGAAATGGTCCCGTCGCCGACGACGGAGGCGACGACGGTCGAGGCCAGCGACTTCGACACCGACGCGAGCTGGAACACGGTGTCGACGTCGATCGGCGCGTCTTTGCCCAGTTCGCGCACGCCGAACCCGTCGCTGAATGTCACCGCGTCGTCGTAGACGACCGCGACCGCCATGCCCGGCACGCCGCTGCGCTCCAGCATGTCGCGCGCCAGCTCGGGGATGCGCGCGGTCGCCAGCGCCGCCCGCTCCGGCGTCACGCTGGAGAGCGTCGATTCGCCGGGCGCCGCCGGGGTGGCCTCCTGCGCCGCTGCGCGGCCTGGCGCCACGCCAGCGATGGCAGCCCCGGCCGCGGCAAGCCCCGCCTGGGCGAGCGCGGCGCGGCGAGTGAGACCGCGGCCGGGCAGACGCGCCGGGCGGTCGGACGAAGAGCGATTCATGGAGGGGGTGCTCCTGGCGACGGCGGCAGACGCATGCGCTCGCGTGGAAGCGGCGCGCCGCGGCCCGATCCGATCCCGGCCAGCACGGCCGGTGGCTTCTCCACTGTACGGCGCGTCGGGCGAATGTCAACCGAACGCGCCTCTTCGCGCCGGTTTCGGGCGCTGCAGCGTGCTGAAATCGCGCGGCGCGCCGGTCTCTTCCGCCTGTCGCGCAGCGCGCCAAACCCGATGACGGGATCGGTGGCGCCGATGACGCGAGCAATGCGGCGCCATGCGTCGCCGAATCCGCGAGCGCGCAATGGAGGGAGAGCGGCGCATGCTGAGGCGATCCGAGTGGCTGACGATGGTCGCCGCTGTGGCCGGCTGCGTGGCGACCGGGGTGCTCAGTTGGGTCGGGGCGAACGCGGTCGTTCGCTTCGCTGCCGCCGGCGTGTCGCTGGCGCTGCTGGCCGCGCTCGTCGGGCAGGCGACCGAGCAGATCGGCGGCCGGCTGGGACCGGCGGCAACCGGCATCTTTCAGTCGGCGCTGGGCAACCTGCCGGAATTGTTCGTCGGCATCTTTGCGCTGCGGGCCGGGTTGGTCGAGGTCGTGCAGGCCTCGCTGGTCGGCTCCATTCTGGGCAACAGCTTGCTGGTGCTGGGGCTCGCCTTCCTGGTCGGCGGGTTGCGCCACGGTCCGCAGCACTTCGCCTCCGCGCCGCCGCGCACGATCGCCACTCTGACCCTACTGGCAGTCTCCGCGCTCGCTGTGCCGACCCTCGTGGACGGCCTGCATACCCCGGCCAAACAGCACGCCGACGCCCTGAGCGTCGCCTGCGCGGTGGTGCTGCTGATCGTGTTCGCCGCGAGCATTCTCTGCGCGTTGACCGGCGCCCCCGTCGTCCCGCCCAAGCCGGAAGCAGCGGCCGGCGGTTGGTCGATGGCGCTGGCGGTGGGCGTTCTGGCCGGTGCGGGAATCGGAGCCGCGCTCGTGTCCGACTGGTTCGTGACGGCGCTCCGACCGGCGGCGTCCGCCCTCGGGTTGTCGCATGCGTTCACCGGGTTAGTGGTGGTGGGTCTCGCCGGCAATGCCGTGGAGAATGTGGTCGGCGTCCAGATGGCCGCCCGCAACCAACCCGACTATGCCGTCAGTCTGATTCTCAACAGTTCGCTCCAGGTGGCGTTGGCGCTCGGCCCGGTGCTGGTGCTGCTCAGCTTCGTCATTGGCGGGGCTCACCTGACACTGGTGCTGCCGGGGTTGCTGCTGGCCGCGCTGGCGTTGGCCGGCATCCTGGGCGCCTTCGTCGTCTCCGACGGCGAGTCGACCTGGCTGGAGGGCATCATCCTGATCGGGTTGTACGGCATCATCGCCGCCGCCTTCTGGTGGGGCTGAGCGGCGGTCCACTCAGGCCGGCCCGGCGGCTTGCAGCGCCTGAAAGCGCGCGACCCATTCCTCGGTGCGGTCATCGGCCAACTTCTGCGTGCGCGGCTGCCCCAGATGCAGATCGGGCGGCGCGGAAATCCCGAGAAACTCCAGCACCGTCCGGGTGGTCGGCTCGTAGGCGCGCACAAACGCTTCGTAGACGACGTGCATCGGCGCGATGTCGTTGTCCCGGAAAAAGCGGCCGATGGCGGCATCCTCCTCCTGGATCGCACGCTGCAGCGTCGCGATGCCGTCGTAGTCGAATTGCGCCTCGCGACCGGTTTGACGCCCCCCCTTGACGATCTTGCGCCGCCCCTGCCCGGTACGGCCGGCGCGCGGGGCTTCCCGCCCCCAGACACCGGTTTCCTTCGCTTTCCAGTAGGAGATCGCCTGCCGCACCGAATCGTCACGCGTGATCCAGAGGTAGCGCAGATCGGGGAACAGCGCATCGAGGGCGCGCGCCGGCGGCAAGTCGGCGAGGGTCGGCTCGGCCGCGATCGACCTCAGCAGGCGATCGAGATGAGCGTAGAGCAGCTTGGCCCCGAAGACGCCGTTGTCGCCGGCGCGCTCCTGCATCAGGCGGGCGGTGAATTGGGGCAGCGAGGTCGTGCCCCATTTCTGCGCCCAGAACTCCATTTTGTGCCCGAAATGCTCGCGCGGGTCGCCGGCGACGCCGGTGCTGTTGAGCGCCTGACCGAGCAAGGTGCTGCCGCTGCGCGGGGTGGCCAGCACCAGGTAGGTGGTGGTGATCTCCGGCATGAGGAGCGCTGCCGCCTTCCACGAAATGCGAACCCATCCAGGTCGTTCCGCGCCCAAGCCTATGACCGCCGCGCGGCGTGTCAAGGTTGCGCGTCCGGTTGCCGCCATTAACGATGCCCGCCTGCCTGACGGGCGCGCCTCCTACCGGAAAAACACCGCCCAGGTGGCCAGACACAGAATGCCGATCAGAATCGGCCAAAACAGCACCACCGGCAGCAGGTTGTTCTCCCACTCGAAAAAGGGGATGGGTTTCGGCCCGTCCACGATCACCGCGTTGAGCGACACCAGCAAAATCATGGCGTAGAGCGTGAAGGGCAGCACCTCGATGTAGGAGAGTTGTTGGGATCCGACGGTGTCGCGGATGTTGTTGTGCTCGACGATGACGGCGAACAGCAGCGCGCCGTTGGCGGCGACGACGCCGGAGGGGGTGAGCTGAAACCGCTCCTTGGCGCTCGGTTCGTTGCTCGTCATCACCAGCGTGGCGAACATCAGCGAGGAAATCGCCAGAAAAAAGGGCAGGTGCTTGAACAGCGGGCTGAGGAAATCGCGCTTCAGCCCGAGATCGAAGTAGAGATCGGGGTAGAGCGCGTCGCGGTCCCCGGTCTGGTAGCCGAAGTCAGTGCCGTAGGCATGTTTGGCGACGCTGAAGCCGGAAAGGTACGGATCCCAACCGCCGTAGACGAGTTGGTTGTCCACCCCCGGCAGGTTTCGCGGATCGACCGAACTGTAGGCGGTGAAATCCGGCACGAGCATGAGGGTTTCGTAGAACTCTTTCGGCCATAACCGCAGCCAGACGATTTGCCGATCCAGTGGATAGTCGCGATAGTCGAAATCCTGACGGAGCACCGAGTTGAAATACCAGCCGTACAGCGTGGCGTCGCCGAGATCGCGCGTATAGGCGAGCGTCATCTCGTAGGAGTCTTCAGCCTCGGGCAGGATGACCCCGCGCTCGATCGAAGCCGGAATATCCTTGGCGTAGCGCTGCCAAATGTAGCCGCCGACCCGGACATTGTTGGCCGAGAGGAACTCGACTGACTGGACGAGCAAACCGGTGGGAACCACGTAGCGGTCATCCGGGCGCCCTGCGAGCGAGACGCCAAGCGTGCGCTCCATGTGGGTTTTGCTTTGCACCAGCGCGCCGGACCAGTCCGCGTAGGACATCTCGGTCCAGACGATCGCGCACATTGCCGCCAGCGCCGCGACGAGCGCGAGCGTCCATGCGCCGCTGACCAGGCGCAGGCTGGCCGGCCGCGCTCGCTCCGGACGGAAGACGACCACCGCCAGCACCAACAGGCAGATGACTGCCGAGACGAGCGCCGGAACCAGTCCGCGGCCGGTGAGTTCCAGATCGAACGTGGCGTAGCGGGCGTGGTGACGCCAAAGGAGCCAGGCGGTGACCCCGGCGGCGGCGAGGCAGCAGACGATCGCGATGCGGTGAAACCAATCAAGCGTCCGCTGCATCGTGTTCCCGCCCACCCCGATTCCTCAGGCGCCGGCGGGCGCTCCTCTCGCCCCCGGCCAAAAAGCACGTCGATAGTACTCGAATGTCGGCGCGCAACAACGCGCCGGAGACGTCGATCCAGACGTCTCCGGCGCGTTGACCGCTTGGGTCGCGGGCGCTAGATCGCCGCGTCCTCCCCCGGGCCAAGACCTGTCTCGGGGTTGATGTCGGCATCGCTGTCCGACCATTCGTTCAGCGCGCCGGGTTTGGGGCCGGGGCCGCGCATCGGACTCGAGCCGCTGCCCGCGCCGGCTCCGAACACGCCGTACCCGCCGAATTCGTTCTCATCGGTTTCGGCGAGGAACTTCCGCGGGTCCCGCGCGAACCCGGTCGCCGGATGGGTCGGCCCGCCCATGCGCGGTACGGTCGGGACGTGGTTGCGCGGCCCGGATTCGTGGGCGTCGGCGGTGCGCAGCGCGTCCGGTTCGGCGCCGACCGGCACGGGGGGCGGCTCGCCTTCGGTGCCCATCGTTTCCTCTCCGCTGGCCGCGCCCAGATTGGACCCCACCCCGGGCGGGTTCTCCAGCGGGTCCGGGAGTCGAGCGGCACGGTCGGCATCGCGGTCTTCCACCGGAGGCGGGGTATTGGGGTTGGCCTCGCGCAGCCGCTCCCGTAGCGGTTCGTTTGGCATTGGGTCGTTCAGGGGCATGGTCTTGTCCTCACGCGGCGTCCGTCATTCAGCCGAGCCGCCGAGATGGGTCGCCGGTTCATTATCGGCGTAGACATCATCGAATGCTTCGATATTGGGGGCCAGCAATGTCCCACCCGGGGTGGGTCCGAACGCTTCGCTGCCGCCGGTGCGATCCGGCGCCAGCATCTCGTCGGCCTGCCGCCGCGCTGGGGTGACCGGCGGCACGGGCGGCCGGTCGTCGGCGGCTCCGGAATCGACAGCCCGACCTTCGGCCAGCCCATCGCCGCGATCGGACGCGCGGCCGAGGCGGGGGGTTTGGAATCCTTCCTGATCGGTTGCGGACTCGCCAATCTGTGGAAAAACGTCGTATTGCTGCCCAACGGCAGGTGGGGTGGGGATATCGTCTGACATCGTCTGCTCCTCGGCGCGGCGGCATGCGCGTCTCGCCTCGCCTGCGGTAGCTGACGCAACCGGGGCGCCACTGACCCGGGACGGTGGCGCGGTGGGAGCGGATCGGCGCATCTCCCGCGGCGCTCGGTGCCCTGGCGCGGCATCGGCGCCACGATCGCTGCCCGCCAGCACTATGTCATCCAGCACGAAAGCAAAGGGTATGGCTTGCGAGAACACCTTGCCGCCGCGGATTGTTCTTCGTATGGTCGCAATACAGTCATGCGTGCCAACACGAGATTCTTCGCCGCCGCTCAGAGCGTCGGCGCGGCATCAGCGTCATGCTGGTTGGGTCGAGGTCCGGCTGGCATGACGTCTGCCCGGCGGCGACGTGCGCGGGAACGCTCAGAACCGAGGGGTCGCGTCCGCGACCGGGGTTGGGTGCGGACCCGGCGCGGGGATCACTCCGGCGGCCGAGATCGTCAGATCGCCCACGACGAGCGAGGGAATCGGCGGGAGACCGGCCGCGTCCACCCGGCGGCGCACCCGCACCGCGATCGTCGCCGCGCCGGCTCGCTCAAATCGCAAGGTCAGCGAGAATGTTTCGCCTTGGGTCAACTGGCGCGTCACATCATCCAACCGCAGATGATCGGTCCATTGGTCGAGGGTGACGAAGGAATCAGCCGGGATGAGAATGCCCTCAGCCAAAGGGATCAGTTCATCCCCGTCCAGCGCATAGGGGCGAACCGAGCGAGCGGCGGGCGTGTCGCCGCCGAGCAGCCGGTCGGCGGGGCCATCGTTGCGGATGGCCAGCGACAACGGCGTGGAGCCGGGCGCTTCGGGCGGCCCCCAGCGAGGAACCGGGGTGGCGCTCTCGCCGCGCGCCCGGGGCGAGCGCGCGAGCGGGGCCACGATGGCGAGCGCGCCGACCGCAACCCGGATCAGCGAGCGGCGCGGCAGCCGCCGGCGGCCGAACTCAGCCACTGATGGGCGCGGCGTCCGCCTCGGCGGCCAACGCCTCGCTCTTGGCGCGGAGTTGGCCGCAGGCGGCGTCGATCTCCAACCCCCGCGAGTAGCGGACGGTGGCGGGGATGCCCGCCTGACGCAGCGTGGCGGCGAAGCGCTCGATGCCGGCCGCCTCGGGTCGCTCGAAGGGCAGCACGTCGACCGGGTTCAGCGGGATGATGTTGACGTGGCAGAGCATGCCGCGCAGCAGGTCCGCCAGTTCGCGAGCCGTCGCGTCGTCGTCGTTGATGCCCTTCATCAGGGCGTATTCGAAGGAGATGCGCCGCCCGGTGCGGCCGATGAAGCGCTGGCAGGCGGCCAGCAGCTCCCGGATCGGGTAGCGCCGGTTGATCGGAGCCAACCGGTCGCGCAGGGCGTCGTTGGGCGCGTGGAGCGAGACGGCCAGATTGAGCTGATACGGCTCCTCGGCCAGCGCGTCGATCTTCGGCACGACCCCCGAGGTCGAAATGGTGATCCGCCGGGCGCCCATGTTCAGACCGGCCGGGTCGTGCAGGATGCCGATCATCCGCATCGTGGCGTCGTAATTGTGGAATGGTTCGCCCATCCCCATCATCACCAGATTGGTGAGCGCCCGGCCGCGCTCGCGCGCCTGGCGAGCCGCGCCGATGACCTGGGAGACCATCTCGCCCGCGGTCAGATTGCGGGTCAACCCGCCCAGCCCGGTCGCGCAGAAGGCGCACCCCACCGCGCAGCCGACTTGGCAGGAAACGCAGACTGTGGCCCGATCCGGGTAGAGCATGAGCACCGTCTCCACCAGTTGCCCGTCGGCCGTCTGGTAGAGCGTCTTGACGGTTTCGCCGGCGTCGGCGGTCAGTTCGCGCAGCGGGCGCAGGGTCGAGAGCGGCAACTGCGCGGTCAGGGTCGCCCGCAAATCCTTGGGCAAATTGGTCATCGCCGCGTAATCGGGCGCGAGCTGGACATAGACCCAGTTCCAGATCTGACGCGCCCGGTAGGGAGCCGCGCCCCAGTTCCGCAGCCGCGCTTCCAGTTCCGGCAGCGTCAGATCGTACAGACCGACTGGCCGGGCCGAGCGCGGCGCGATGCGGCGGGCAGTGACCGGCGGGGCGGCTGAGACAGGTGTTTCCATGTTGCGCGCTTCGGCGGCGGGTGTTTCCATAACTGCGAAAGCGTACCACGCCCGCCACGCGGCCTCGGTCCGGCCGCCGGCCGACCGTTGGCGGCGCGCAGGTTGCGTGTCAATCGTCACGGACGATGCTTGCCGGCGCTGCTTCTGGCCGCTCCGCGCGGCGCTCCGTTCGTATCGAGGAAGGAGACGAAGATGCTGGTGCGATGGCAACCCCGGCTACGGCGAAGCAACACGTTAGTCGTGCTCCTGCTGACGGGCGGGATTGGCTGGGTCGTCTATCGGGCGATCGGCATTGTGCGCCAACCGCTGCCGGAGGCGACTGGCGCTGGACAGGGCGAGCGACCGCTCGACCGGACTGAACCAGCCGGCCTCAGAGGCGCTCCACCCGCGGCGGCGCGGCGCGGCCCGGCCGGCGCCGCAACCGAACCGAGCCTCACCTGGCGCGGCGTGCCGGAAGCCGCCGCTGGCGCCGCCGGATTGGCCTCCTCCCGCGCCGCGAAACCGGCGGGAACCGGAACTGGCGCCGGAG
The DNA here is from genome assembly GCA_020847015.1 of Thermomicrobiales bacterium. Classification (GTDB taxonomy): domain Bacteria; phylum Chloroflexota; class Chloroflexia; order Thermomicrobiales; family UBA6265; genus CADCWF01. Next base: position 7,951 of record JADLCW010000209.1, read on the forward strand.
CCGGGGCCCCGGCGGAGCCGAACCCCGAAGGCGCGCTGAACGATCTCGGTTTGCGCACCAGTGGCGATGCCGCCCTGCCCGAGGCGACCGCCGAAACCACCTTTGGAGCCGCTGACATTCGGGAAGATACCGCGCTGGGCGGCGCCATGCGCGACACCGGCGACCGCGAGCGCGATCTGGCTCCGCCGACCGCCGCTCCGGCCGCGACCGGTCCCCACCCCGAGACGATTGGCGAAGGAGTGAGCGCGACGCCCTCGGAGTCCGGCGCGAGCGCCCGCGAAGGCGGCTCCAGCGCCCCGGCGGCGACGGCCGCTCCTCGCGTGGCCCCCTTGCCGCACCCGCACCCCGCCAATCGCATGGGCATTTTCTACGACACCCCCGAGGCGATGACGCTGTCGCCGAACGCCGAGCCGCCGACGCATATCGTCGGCGGGGAGCCGACCTCCACCGGCATCCCCCGCGCCGAGGTTCCCGTCGGTGTGCCGATCCACTACGCGGAAACCCCGGTGGAGGATCTGATTGCCGCCCCGCCGGCTCCGCCGAGCGATCCGAATGTCATCGTGCCGCACTTCAACGACTTCCCGGCCGGGGGCACGACGACGCCGATCGAGGACGTCGGGTCCGCAGCGGTTCCGGTCGAGGTGAAATCCGGCGAGAACGCGGGGCCGCCGCCTGGCGCGGCGCAGCCGCGAGCGACGGGTGGCGACGAGGCGATGGCGACGCCGTCGGACGCGCTCGTCGCATCGCCGCACCGGGAACTCGCGGCGCTGCCCGCGACGGACTCGGTTGGGAAAACCGGCGCGGCCAGCGCCGCAAGCGCTGCTGACCGAGCTTCCGCGCCATCCGGCAAGGAAACCAGCGCGGCGCCACCGGCAGCGGCTCCCTCCGGTCGAACCGGGAGCGAGGCGGTCGGCATCGCGGCGGCCGCACAGACCGCTGCCGGCGGGGGAACCACCCCGGTCATCTCGGCCGAGGACCACATCCGGCCGCACGGCGGCATCTGCCCGGACACCTACCCGATCAAGGGCAACGCCGGCTCGATGATCTTCCACGAACCCGGCTCCGGCTCCTATAACCAGACCGTCCCCGAGGTGTGCTTCCGCGATGCCGCGGCGGCCGAGGCGGCCGGGTATCGTCGCTCGATCGCGGCGATTCGCGCCGACCGGGCGGTCGGGTTGGGCGCCGTGGCGGATACGATCGCGACGGCGATCCCACCCTCGGAAACGCAGGAGATCACGCAGCCGATGTCGAGCGAGGCGCGCGAGGAAGCACGCGCCGAGGCGGCGCGAAACCGCCAGCCGGCGAGCGGCGGGGCAACCCCGGCCGGGCGAACGCGCGCGACGCCGGTGCCGCAGGGCGCGGTGGCGGGCGACGGTTCGCACGATTGCCCGGCCGATCATCCGATCAAGGGCAACGCCAGTTCCCGCCTGTTTCACAAGCCGGGTCAGTTGGCGTACGAGCGCACGATTCCGGAATTGTGTTTCGCGGCGGCCGAGGACGCCGAAAACGCCGGCTACCGCGCCGCGAAGCAATAACCTGCCGCGGTCGTTCGCGCCGAGACGGCGTGGGGCGGTTTCACCGACCGCCCCAGACCGCCAGCAGCACGATCACCACCACCAGAAACGCCAGCAGCAACGCCGCCAACCCGGCGCCTACCCCGCTTTCCAGCTCCCACGGCGCCGGTCGCTGCGACCACTCCGCCGCGATTTCAGAAACGTCGACAGACTCAGGGCGAATCGCATCCGGCGCGGGTTCGCGCGGCGCGGACGGTTCGTATGGGGCGGCTGCGGGGTTCGATCTCGGCGGAGCCGGCGCCGCGAACATCACCGGGCGCTGCGCCGGAGTTGGCGCCGGTTCGATCGTTGGCGGACGCCCTTCCCCCAGTGCACGCAGCCATTCCGGCAGGTCGTCGGGGGTGAGAAAGG
>JADLCW010000210.1 GCA_020847015.1 Thermomicrobiales bacterium
GGGTAAACGCCTGGGAACCCGCATCGGGTCGGCAGCCGAACTGTTGGCCGGGGGCGTTTTTCTGGCGCTGGGGCTACTGCTGCTGATTCAGGCCGCGACAGGCGGCCAGTTCTGAATCGTAGCGCCCGGAGGTTCCAGCGGCGCTGGAACCGGGGTAGGATCGCACCCGGCGGCACACGATCGCGGCGAATGAGGAGGGATGGCATGGCGGTTCGAATCGGCGTGGACACCGGGGGCACCTTCACCGATCTGATCGGCGTCGACACGACGACCAACCAACTCGTCGTCGCCAAAACGCCGTCCACCCCGCGGCGCCCCATCGATGCGGTGATCGACGCCATCAACCGCAGCGAGGTTGCGCCGGAGGCGATGGAGACGATCAGCATCGGCACCACCGTGGCCACCAACGCCTTGCTCCAGCGTGCCGGGGCGACGGTGCTGTTCGTAACTACCGCCGGGTTCGAGGATGTCCCCTTTATCCAGCGCATGAATCGCAAATACCATTTCTCACTGAAGTGGACCAAGCCAACCCCGCTGGTGGAACGGCGCAACATCTTCGGCGTCGCCGAACGGCTCGATTTTCACGGGACGACGCTCACGCCGCTGACCGATGCGGCGCTGGAGCACCTGGCGGATCGCCTCGCCGTCCGCCTCGCCGAGTACGATCCCGCCAACGCCGCCATCGCGATCTGCTTCCTGTTCTCCTACGTCAATCCCGAGCATGAGCTGCGCGCGGCCGAGTTTCTCGCCGCGCGGTTTCCGGAGATCCCCATCTCCCTCTCCCACCAGATCGCCCCCATCTGGCGCGAGTACGAGCGCGGCAGCACCGTCATCGCCGATGGCTATATCAAACCGATCGTGCGCGGCTATGTACGCGACGCCGGACGCGCCTTCGCCGACAACGGCATAACGGCGCCCTGGACGCTGATGAAATCGAACGGCGGCAAAACGACGGCGGCGGCGGCCGAGGCGGAACCGGTCAAGCTGCTGCTTTCCGGGCTCGCCGGCGGCATCATCGCCGGCGGCTACTTTGGCCGCCTGGCCGGAGCCGACGACCTCGTCACGCTGGACATGGGCGGCACGAGCTGCGATGTCGGTCTGATTCGCGACGGAAAGATCGGTTACGCCACCAACTACGAGATCGAGTGGGGGCTGCCGGTGGCGACCCCCACCATCGACCTGACCACCATCGGGGCCGGCGGCGGTTCGATCGCCTGGATCGACAAGGGTGGGCTGTTGCGAGTCGGTCCGCAGAGCGCCGGGGCCGATCCGGGGCCGGTGTGCTACGACACGGGCGGCAACGCGGTCACCGTCACCGACGCCAATCTCGTCCTGGGTCGTCTCAACCCCGAGTTCTTTCTCGGCGGCCGCATCGCCCTCAATTCCGCCAAGGCGGCGGCGAAGGTCGCGGAACTGGGCGAGCAACTGGGACTCGGTCTCCACGCCGCGGCTCAGGCGGTTGTGGACATCGCCAATGAGAACATGGCCAACGCCATCCGCGTGCTCTCCATCGACCGCGGACTGGACCCGCGCGAATTCGCCCTGGTCGCCTTCGGCGGAGCCGGTCCGCTCCACGCCGCCGACATCGCCGCCAAAATGGGTATGGCGCGAGCGATCGTGCCCGTCTACCCCGGGCTGACGTCAGCCTTCGGCGCGCTCATTGCCGAGCCGAAAATCAGCCAGGTCTGGAGCAAGCACTTCCGCTCCGACGCCATCGATGCGGCGACGGTGGGCGAGCACTTCGACGAGATGACCGATGGCGCCATCGCCCAACTTGGTGAAGAAGGCTTCACGGGCGAACCGGAGATCGAACGCTCCGTCAGCATGCGCTACTGGGGGCAGAACTACGAACAGGACGTGCCGATGGCGCCCGGGTCGGTGACTCCGGAGTTGCTGCAGCAGACGCTGGATCGCTTCCATGCGCTGCACGAAGCATTCTACGGGTACTCGATCGGTGGCGAAACGATCGAGCTAATCCGCTTCAACGTAACCGTTCTGGGGCCAACGGCGACGGTCGCCCTGCCAACCATCGTCGCCAGCGATCAAACCACGCAGACGGCGGACGTCGTGACGCGCCCGGTCTATTTCCCGGAGACGGGTGTTTGCAATGCCGTCATTGTGCGGCGCGAAACGTTGCCGGTCGGGTTCGCCGCGGTCGGACCGCTCATCGTGGAGGAGGAAAGCTCCACCACCGTCGTCCATCCGGGTCAGCGGCTGACGGTGAACCCGGCGGGCGTGATGACGATCGAGCTGTAGGAGGGTAGCGCCGTGTCGGACGCCGAGCGCATCGAACCGATCGATCCGGTCACGCTGAGCGTGATCAACAATGCCTTCGTCAATGTCTGCCGGGAGATGGGCACCGCGATGATGCGGACCAGCTACTCCCCCATCTTCAATGAGGGACTCGATTTCTCCTGCATGCTGTTCAATCTGCGGGGCGATCTCATCGGGCAAGCCGAATTCTGCCCGACCATGCTCGGTTCCTGCCAATTCGCCATGAAGTGGATGCTGGACGAAGTCGGGCTGGACGCCTTCGGGCCGGGCGACGTGTTTATCCATAACGATCCCTATCGTGGCCAATGTCACATGCCGGAGCACCTGGTGGTGAAGGCGGTGTTCCACGAAGGTCGGCCATGGGGGTTCGTCGCCAACATCGCGCACGTCGGCGAGATCGGCGGCATGGCTCCCGGCTCCTTCGCTGCCGATGCCACCGAGGTGTACCAGGAGGGACTGCGGCTGCCGCCGTTGAAAATCATGGCCGGCGGCGATTACGTGCGCGACGTGTGGCGCATCGTGCTGGCCAACCACCGCACCCCGAAAACGACCTGGGGCGACTATCACGCCATGATCGGCTCGCTCAACGTCGCCGAGGAGCGGGTGCAGGAGTTGCTCGCCAAGTACGGCGCGGAGCGACTGGCAGCAGCGTCCGAACAGTTGCTCGATTACTCCGAGCGGTTCATGCGAGCCGAGATCGCCGAAATGCCCGACGGCGTCTACTACGCCCAGGATTGCATGGAGGACGACGGCATCACCCGCAATCCCTACTGGATGCGGCTGCGACTGACGATCCGCGGCGACCAGGCGATCTGCGACTGGACCGACTCCGACGAGCAAGCCAAAGGCCCCATCAACGCCACCTTCGTGGTCACCGCCGCCTCCTGCTACAGCGGGTTTCTCCACGTCGTCTCCGACGACATCCCGATTAACGCCGGCTGCTACCGGCCGATCCAGTTGGTGACGCGACCCGGCACGCTGGTCAATGTGAAGCATCCCGGGCCGTCGGTGGGCGGCAACACGGAAACCCACCCCCATATCCAGAATGTCGTGCTGCGGGCGCTGGCTGGAGCCGTGCCGGAGCGCGCGACGGGCGCCGAAGGAGCCTCGTCGTGCAATTTCCTGTTCGGCGGATTTCACCCGGAGTATGGCGACTACTACACGAACTACCACATCGAAGGCAGCGGCTGGGGCGGCACGATCGGCCACGACGGCAACAGCGTGCTCTGCCCCAATAACGGCAACTGCCGCAACACCCCAGTGGAGATTCTGGAGACGAAATATCCCTTCGTCGTCGAAGAGTTCCGCTTGCGACCCGATTCGGCCGGGGCGGGCCGCTGGCGCGGCGGATTGGCCAGTTCGCGGGTGTTCCGGGTCGAGGCGCCGGAAATTACCGTCAACGCGCTGTTCGACCGCACCCGTACGCAAGGTCCGGGCATCTTCGGCGGTGGTTCGGGAGCCAGCAGCGGCATCCATATCCAGCGGGCCGGCGATACGGCGTTCCGCTCCTTTTCCGAAGCATTCGGCACGGTCTCCGACTCGAAGTTCACGCGCGTGGCAGTCAGCCGGGGAGATCGCATCCGGCTCGACTCGGCAGGCGGGGGCGGCTTCGGGGACCCGCGCGAACGACCGCGCGAGTCGATCGCCGAAGATGTGCGACAGGGGCTCGTCTCGCCGGACGCGGCGCGTGAACTGTACGGGTATGAGGAGGGAGCCTGATGGCGGTCTGGTTGGAGAACGACGCCCAGTGGCACGAGGAGCGCATGCTCCACTGCGCGCTCTGCGGCCGCATGATCGCCAAGCGGTTCTTGCGAGAATCGTTCGCTCATGGTGATGAGATCTTCTGCGGCGACGACTGCCTGACGCTGTACCACGACTACTGGCTGGTCGAGCGCGGTCCTGGGTACCGACCGCCGGAAGGAATCGACGCCGCCTACGCGGAGCGCATGGTGATGTAGGCGGCGGGGCCGATCCGGCAACCGATCCGGACGGCCGGAGCACGGCGCGAGGATGCCCCGCGACTGCCGTTCGCGGGGCGCCGGTTCATACCGCGGCCTACAAAAACTGAATGAGCGCGATCCAGGCCAGCACCTGCACCACTAGCGCGGCGGCCAGCACGAAATGCGCGGCAAAGCGGTCGAAGGCAGCCAGGAACCAGGCCAGCGCGGCGTTCATCAGCGTGATGCCGAACGCCAGCAAGGGGATGCGCCACAGCAGGCGCGGCGGACCCCAGCGGTCGTCCAGCCCCGCTGCATCGAGGTGCATCACCAGCGATGCCGGCAAGCGCCCGATCTGCGTGCCCAACACCACCGCCATCAGCGCCGCGCTCACCAGATTCGCCCCCAGCAAACCGAGCGCGATCGGGTCGGCGAGCAACGCGCCGTTGGCAAACGAGGCTGGTAGCCGCAACGTCGGCAAAATCGGCATTGCGCGAGCGCGAGGCGAGCGCGCCGCGCTCCGGATCGGCCGGGACCGCGCAGACGGAGTCGCCACCGGCTCGGTCTCATCCCACGGCTCTTCTTCCCACGCTTCGAACTCATCGGTCCACGCGGAGGGATCGGTGGGATCCTCGGCGGCGAAGTCGGACTCCATGGCGCGTCCGGCCGGCTCGGTCGGCGCCGCGAAGGGATCGGGGATGGAATACGGGTCGGCATACGGGTCGCGGTCGCGCCCGGGCGGCACATAATACTCGCGCACGCGCGGAAACGCATCGGCGTCGCTCGCCGCGTCGGATTCCTCGAATGAGGCGGGGCGGCGCGCTCCGGCATCGTCAACGCCTGCATCGGGCAGATGCGTCGCGCCGTACAC
>JADLCW010000211.1 GCA_020847015.1 Thermomicrobiales bacterium
CAGATTGCGGCGGGCGCCGACGTAGTCCAACTGTTCGATTCCTGGCTTGGTCTGCTGGATCCGGATGCCTACGCCACGTTCGTACTGCCTTACACCCGCCGGATATTCGCCGCCCTGGCCGGGTCCGCGCCGACGATTCACTTCAGCACCGGCACGACTCAATTGCTGGAGCAGATCGGCGGCAGCGGCTGCGATGCGGTGAGCGTGGATTGGCGGTTGCCGCTCGACGACGCCTGGCAGCGGATCGGGTTCGACCGCGCCATCCAGGGTAATCTCGACCCGACGCGGCTGCTCGCTCCTTGGCCGGTCGTGGAGCAGGGTGTGCGCGACGTGCTGCGATACGCCGGAGGGCGGCACGGTCACATCTTCAATCTCGGCCACGGCATCCTCCCGCAGACCGACCCCGAAATACTGCGGCGGGTGGTTGAACTCGTGCATGGCGCCGCCTGATCCGGGCTAGTCCGTGGCTCAGCAGCCGGCAATCCGGCAGGTGGACTTCGGAGCCGGCCATCATGCCGCCATCGATTTCAAGTCCGATCCCGGTCGTGAATGGCGCTCGCGGCCGAGATAGAACGACGACCGGATCGGAGAGCTCCTCCGGCCGCTCGATGTGCGCATGACGCCGCAATCGCCGCCGCCGCTGTCGCCTTTGAACGGGTCGGAAGATCGTGCCTACGGGGCCGAGCGCACAACCACGACATGAATGTTCTCGTCTGCGCGGTCGGCCGCCACGGCTGCATCAGGCCGTTGACGACCGCCTGGCTCGTGCCGTAATCGGCAACGCCTAATCCCTGCGCGCCGAAGCCATTGACGATGATGCCGCCAATGCGCTCCCGCATCAGCCGGATGGCAGCACGGGCGATCGGGCGCACTCTCTTCAAGTTGACGCCCATCACCTCGTCCCTGGTCGCTTCGTCGGTTTCCACCACGGCGCCATATCGCTGGATACCCGCTTGGTTGATGAGGATATCGACGCCGCCGAAGCGTTCTGAGGTGGTTTCGACCAGGCATTGGACATCGTCGCGGGAGCGCACTTCGACGACGATGTCCGCAGCGGGCACGCCGAGTCCGCGCATCGCATCGACGGCGGGGTGGACCCCATCCCGGGTCCGACCGCGGAGGATAACCGTCGCGCCCGCCTCCGCCAGCCCGCCCACCTCGACTCGTTCAATGCCGGTTGAGCTGCCCGCCACGATCGCAACGTTGTCCGAATGATCTCCCATGCTGCATACCCCTTGCTGGTGGTCGCCGTTTGACCGAGCGAGGGTCGGCGGCGGCCAATCGCGGCGCCAACCTTGTGATTTAAGGCAGCGCCTGCCTGCAGTGGGGTACGCTAGCAGTGCGTTGGCGGCATCTCGCGCCGCGCTGTCCCGGCGTTCCTGTGCCGCGAAAAAGGATTCGACGACTGATGGTCTTGCCGCTGATCTACGGATTGGGCGCGAAGGATTTCCTGGACCCGCTCGGGTACGTGATCATGACGTGCCAGCGATGCGGCAACGACGCGCCGTTCGCAGTATTTCAGGCTAAGCGCAAGGTCACCTTCTACGCCGTGCCGACTATCTCGCTCAAAGAGCAGATGGTGGTCGAGTGCCGTTCTTGCGAGCAGCGCTTCTCGGTGCCGCCGGGGATGCGGCAGGATTTCATGGACCACCTGCTTGGCGAGGAGGAGGTGGCCACTCGAATTCGCGGCTCCATAAGTGCAAGTCGCGCCGTCGCCAAGCCCAAGGGTCCGACCTTTTATCAGATCTTGCAGGTCGATGTCGCGGCCGATCCCGAGGTGATCGAGGCGGCGTTCCGGCGTTTGGCGTTGAAATACCACCCGGATCGCTCGTCGGATCCTGAAGCGCCGGCCAAGATGCGGCTGCTGCTGGAGGCCAAAGCGGTTCTTTCGGATCCTGCCCAGCGTATGGCCTACGATCGGTCGCTCGGCATCGTGCGGCGACCGCCCGCGATCCGCGCTGACGAAATTTGACCGGTCCGCCGCCGATGCCTAACTCTGATCGCTGATGTCGCGTACGCCGCCGCGTCTGGGCGCGGCCGTCGGGGCGATTTCCTCCGGCTCCGGTGTTTCGATGGCCGGAGGTTCGACCGATGGCGTTTCGATCGCCTGAGGTTCGGCAGGCGGCGCTTCTGCGGCTGGGGTTTCCTGGCCCGGCGCACTGATGTCGCGCACGCCGCCGCGTTTGCGCTCGCCCGGTTCGTGGGTGCGGCCGCCGCTCTCGCCGCGGCCGGAGCCGTTTGCCGTGGGGATAGGAGCTGGCGACGGGCATGCGCCGGAGCGCAGGCAGTCGAGTTGGGCGTTAACGAGCTGCTCGACTTCGGCCAGCGTCGACTCGGGGGCGCTGGCATATTCGACCTGGGCGATTTCGGAACCTACCCGAGCGTAAACGCGGAAACCGGCCACGGTCGTGTCGCCCGTCCGCCGCTGAAATGCGTAGGCAGCCGAGGCGTCGCCGTAGACCGGGGCGTCGGCGGCCAGCGCGAAGGTGAGATAGCCCCGCAGCGGGTCCGTGGCGAGGCGGTCGTCGAGCCCGCTCATCCAAGCGTCGGCGTCCCCAGCGGACGGGAAATCATACAACGTCGTGCTGTAGGCGATCTGCTGCGGCGCGGAATCCCCGTTGGCTGCCGCCGTGGAATTCTGCCCGCCCG
>JADLCW010000212.1 GCA_020847015.1 Thermomicrobiales bacterium
CGCATTTGCCAGAGCAGCAATGGCGACCTTTCCTGCAGGTCTTGCCGTTGTTCTTGCAGGGGCGATCCCCGCCGTGGTGGTGGTGCTTGGCCGAACCAGGCGCCGCCGCGGTCAACAACCCGGCGGCGCCGCCGATCGAGATGCCGAGGATGCCTCTACGGGTGGATCGCTGAGCGAGGGAGCGGACGAGACCGTCGAAGCGGGAGGGATCCATGCAGGACCTCCTTGCGGTGGAGGTCGCGTCAGCACGCCGTCATGGCGGCTGACCCTCCGTTCGGACGTTAGTGCCCGCTACCCATGCTGTCAATACGTCAACCTTCAGCTGTTCTCAGGGCGCCGCCTCAGCTGGCGCCTGGAGTCAATCGTGGCTCGCCGGCGGCACCGGCGGCGCCCCGGGATCATTCGCGATGAGACTGACGATCGGCAGCGCGGTGCCGGCCGCGCCGGAGGTTCTCGTTGCGCTATGCCGACGCGTGCTTGTCGATTTCGGCGACGATGGCGGCGTAGCCGCGGTCGGCGGCGAGCTGGCGCGGGAGCACGCCCTCGCCGTCCGGGATCGCTGCATCGGCTCCGGCCGCGAGGAGCAGCCGAACGACGTCGACGTAGCGATCCGAACCGTCGCCGAGCACGATCGCCTCGTGGAGCGCGGTCCAGTCGAGCTTGTTCACATGGTTGACCGCCACGCCCGCCGCGAGAAGGGTTTTGACCGTCTCCACGTGGCCGCGCTCGCAGGCCGGGATCAGCGCCGTGCCGCCGTAGCGATTGGTGCTCGTCAGATCCGCGCCAAAGGCGAGGGTTCGCTCAAGGATGTCGTCCAGCCCTTCCGCTCCCGCGTACAGATACGCGGAGTCCTGCAGGTCGTCCTTGGCATTGGGGTCGGCGCCGGCTTCCAGCAGCGCGATCGCGATAGCGGTTCTGCCCGCCTTGGTCGCCACGACCAGCGGAGTCTGGCGCGATGCGTTTCGGGCTTCGATGTCGGCGCCGTTGGCGATGGCTCGCCGCACGGCGGCGAGGTCGTCGTCGGCAATGCTCTGCGCGAAGAGCGTGGCCGCGTCCGAAGTGCTCATCAGCGATGCTCCATCTATCACCGAGGCGACCTGACCCGAAGCGGCGGCCGCCGCGAATCGACCCGCGCCGCCGGCCGAATCGCCGGGGCGCGCTCCAGGATCGTGCGGAGGGCGCGTCATGGCCGCATGGTACGACACGATCGGCTCAGGGAGCGCAGACCGGTCGGCATCGTCGGCGGACCCCGCTTCGCGGCGCGCTAACCTCTCATGGCGGCCATGGCGGCCGTCCCCACCACTGCCCCCAAACCTCACGGCGCGCCCTGGTCCCTCGTGCGCCGCTCGCGCCAGCCGCGCCATCGCCGGGATGGCTCGCCCGGCAGTTCGAGCGCGATGCGGCGCGCGTCAGTAGGCCAGACGATACAGCGCGCCCGCCAGCACTTCGATGCCCTGCGCGCAATGCTCCACCGCCGAGAATTCGGCCGGAGTGTGGCTGCGCCCATCCTTGCTCTGCACGAAAATCATGCCGATTCGGCTGCGCGCAGCCAGTTGCTGCGAGTCGTGGACGGCGCCGCTGGGCATGCTCATAACGGGCACGTTCTGCGCCCGCGCCGCCTCCTCCAGCACCCGCACGACCTCGGGATCGCAAGGGCACGGGTCGAGCGCGCCGAACACCTCCGTCGTCATCTCCAGCCCCGCCGCCTCGGCGATCTCGCGCAGCAGCGCGTCCTGCCGGGCATACTGCTGGCGACGAGCCTCCGGGTCGGGGTTGCGGGAGTCGATGGTGAACTCCACCCGCTCCGGCACGATGTTGGGGAAGTTCGGTTCGACGAGGATGCGGCCGACCGTGGTCACGGCCGGGCGCCCCATCTCCTTCGCCACCCCGATGACCGCGTGGATCATGGCCGCGGCGGCGTCCATCGGATCCTGGCGCAGATCGATCGGGCGCGCTCCGGCGTGATCGGCGCGGCCATGCACGACGACGCGCAGCTCCCGGATGCCGGTGATGCCGGTGACGACGCCGACCGGCGTCCCCGCCTGCTCCAGCATCGGTCCCTGCTCGATGTGCAATTCGAGAAACACTTCGAGATCGTCACGGGCGGCGTCGGGGATGCGCGCCGGGTCCAGCCCCACCGCGCGCATCGCCTCCCCGATCGTCACCCCGTCGTAGCCGACGATCCGCTCCGGGTCCTCTGGCGCGATGGTTCCGATGATCCCGCGCGACCCCCAGAACCCGGCGCTGGGAAAGCGGCTGCCTTCTTCTTCGCACAGGGAAACGATTTCGATCGGCCGTTTGGGCGGACCGGCCTGCTCCAGCACCGCCCGCGCCGCGATCGCCCCGGCGATCACCCCCAGCGCGCCGTCGTAGCGGCCGCCGGGCGTCTGGGAGTCGATATGGGAGCCGGTCGCGATGGCTTTGCCGCCCGCGCTCCCCTCGGCGCGGCCCCACAGGTTGCCTACGGCATCCATGCGAACCGCCAGCCCAGCGTCGCGGCACCACTGGCCCACGAGCTCTTGCGCCGCGACCCATTCCGGCGAAAAGGTCGTGCGGGAAACACCGGTTCCGGCGCAGGCGCCGATCGCGCCGAGATCCATGATGGCGCGTTCGACGCGGTCGCGATCGATGATGAAGATCGGGGTCACCGGGTTGGTCCTCCGTGCGTGCGGCATCGTGCCCGCGATCAGACCGGGCGAGCGGCAAGGAAGCGGCCGAATCCCGGTTCCACCGTCACCGCCGGTTCCGGATCGGCGGTAAAGATGGTCGTGCCGCGCAGGATGGTGCGAACGACCCGGCCGGCGAATTCCGCGCCCTCGAACGGCGACCACTTCTGCGTCTGGAACAACCCGTCCGCCGTGACCCGCGTCGCCGCGTTGGGGTCGACGAGCGCCAGATCGGCGTCGGCTCCGATGCGGATCGCGCCCTTGCGGTCGTCGATCCGCCACAGGCGAGCCGGCGCCGCGGCCGTCACCTCGGCGATGCGCTCCCAGGAGAATCCGCGCCGCAGCCCCTCGGAGATGACGATGGGGAGCAGGGTCTGGATGCCCGGCAAGCCATTGGGCGCATCCCAGATGTTCTCCCGTCCCGCCTCCTTGGAGGAGCTGGTGAACCCGCAGTGGTCGGATGTCACGCAATCGAGCGTGCCGTCGGCGAGGAATCCCCACAGCGCCTCGACATCGTCGCGGCTGCGAATGGCCGGCGCGCACTTGGCGAACGGACCGAGCCGGCGCAGATCGTCCAGATCGAGGGCGAGGTACTGCGGGCAGGTCTCGGCGGTGACGCGCACTCCGCGCGCCTTGGCGGCGGCGACCAGGTCGGCCGCGCCGGCGGCGCTGAGGTGGACGATATGCACCCAACCGTCGGTTTGCTCGGCGAAGAAGATGGCGCGGTTGACCGCCTCGATCTCCACGATCGGCGGGCGGGAGTCGGCATGCGCCAGTGGGTCGGTGCGCCCCTCCCGCTCCATCCGGGCGAGCCCCGCTTGAAG
>JADLCW010000213.1 GCA_020847015.1 Thermomicrobiales bacterium
CAGGTCGGGCGGCAAACGTGCGCCCGGCCGCAGGGAACGCACAACGCCAACCGGCAGCCGCCGCACCAGCCATAGCGATCGGCGAGCGGCGCGCCGCAAACCGCGCAGGCGGCCGGCGCCGGCTGGGGTAGCGCGGTCGCGCCGCGCGCCCAGCCGTCAGGGTCAAAACTTGGCTCGGCCGGCCGGTCGGTCAAGGGCGGCTCATTCATGCGGACAGGATAGCAAGCCGGGCGCATTAGCCTGGGCGGCCGCGGTCGGCGACAAGATAGCGCCGCCACGGGATGGCCCAGCGTTCGACCAGCGACACGGCGAGAAACAACCCGACGCCCATCAGCGACAACAGCACGATGGCGGCGATCACCCGCTCGGTGCGGAACTGGGCGATGGCTCGGATCATCAAATAGCCGAGTCCCGCGTTGGACCCGACCAACTCTCCGAACACCGCGCCGATGACGCACACGGCGATAGCGATGCGCGCCCCGGAGAAGATCGCCGGCAGCGCGGACGGCATGCGCACCAGCCGAAATTGTTGCCGCCGGTCGGCTCCGAAGGCGCGCAGCATCGCCAGCGTCTCGCGGTCGGCCGAGCGTAATCCGTCGACGGCGTTGACCGCGATCGGGAAGAAACCGACCAGCGCCGTCACCAGCACCTTGGGCAGCAGCCCGTAGCCAAACCAGATCAGCAATAGCGGGGCGATGGCCGGGATCGGCACCGTCTGGCTGGCGACCACCAGCGGGTAGAGCGCGCGGTCGAGGGTGGGGGAGCTGTCGATCGCGATGGCGAGGGCCAACCCGACCACCAGCGCCAGTGCGAAGCCGGTCAGCACCTCGGCGAGCGTGACGCGGGCGTTGGCCAGCAGCAGCGCGCGATCCTCCACCAGCGCGATCGCCACCGCGCTCGGCGGCGGCAGCAACCAGTTCGGCACGGCGAGCACGCGCACGACTGCTTCCCAGATCAGGAGAAACAGAGCGATCAGCGCGGCCGGCGGCCCCCATCGCGCAAGCGCGCCGGCCGTCCCGTTGCCCCGACCGACATCCGCCGCGAATTCGCTCACGCGCCGTGCTCCGGCTCCAGATAGCCGAGCGCAGCCAGCAGCGCCGCGCGGTGAGCGATGAAGCGGGTGTCGGTGATGAGCGCGCGACGACGCGGGCGCGGCAGATCGATGCGTTCCTCGCGGATGACGCGACCCGGTCGCGCCGTCAGCACGATGACGCGGTCGGCCAGCAGCACCGCTTCTTCCACGTCGTGGGTCACCAGCAGCACTGTTTGTCGCTCCCGCCGCCACAATCCCAGCAACCACTGCTGCAAATCCGCGCGAGTCAGCGCGTCGAGCGCACCGAAGGGTTCATCGAGCAGCAGAATCGGACGTTCCGGCATGATCGTGCGCAGGAACGCGACCCGCTGCCGCATGCCGCCGGAGAGCTGGGCGGGATAGGCGTCCGCGAATCCTTCCAGTCCGAATTCGGCGAGACGAGCGCGAACGCGCGCTTCGGCCGCGTGCCGGGGGATGCCCATGATTTCCAGCGCGATGGCGCCATTCTGCACAGTCGTGCGCCACGGCAGCAACAGATCCCGCTGATGCATGTAGGCGGAGCGGCCCAACCGCTGCGCCGCTGGCAGCGCCTCGCCGTCCAGCGCGATCGTGCCGCGATCCGGCTCGATCAACCCGGCCACGATGTCGAGCAGCGTGCTCTTGCCGGAACCGGACGGGCCGACCAGCGCCACGAACTCGCCGGCGCCAATGGTCAGCGATACATCGGCCAGCGCAATCAGCACGTTGCCGCCTTCCCGGTAGGTTGAAGTAACTCCTTCCAGCACGACAGAGACGCCGACGGCCGGAGACGAGCCGCGCGCGCTTGGGAACTGGGTCTTCGGCGATGCCACGCGGTGCTCCGGATCTGCTCCGCCGTCCGCACGCGGGTCGACGCCGCGCGGTGGACTCGCGGCCGCCCGTGGCGGGAGTCCGTGCGCCGATTCTAGCCGCTTTCAGCCGGGGCGGACGCCAACCCAGGCGTCGCCGGCTCAATCTCGTCGGTGAGTCGCTGGGGCGGGAATGGCTCGCTGGTTTGCGGCAGCGCCCGGATGCGCGGCGGCACGCCCTCCGTGCCGCGCACCAACAGCACATACATGGTCGAGAGGATCGG
Source organism: Thermomicrobiales bacterium (assembly GCA_020847015.1). Taxonomy (GTDB): domain Bacteria; phylum Chloroflexota; class Chloroflexia; order Thermomicrobiales; family UBA6265; genus CADCWF01. The sequence continues at coordinate 2,145 of JADLCW010000213.1, forward strand.
CAGGTGGCCGATCAACTCTTCGGCCGGCAGGAAGGGAATGCCGAGGTTGAACGGGATCCACAACACGAGGATGACCACGCGCGGCAGAAATCCGGCCAGCAGCGCGACGCCGGCCGTCGCTTCGATGACGCCGATGGTGGAGACGAATCGCTCGTCGGTGAACCAGCCGATGCCCAGATCCCGACCGACATTGAAGGCGGGATGCGTGGCGAGAAATTCCATGCCCAGCGCGGTCCCGACCAGTTTCTCGGTGAAGGCCGACATCAGCACCGAAATGCCGACCCCGATGCGCAGGATGTCGAGCGCGCGCGGCAGCAGCCAGTCGGTCAGCGGAGCGCTGTCCCCCTCCTCTGCGTCCTCGCTGTAGCGAACCACGCCGCGCCCGACCGCCATCAGATAGAGGGCGATGCCGACGTAGACCGCCAACTCGAACACTTCGGAGGGCAGCGTAAACCCGAACGCCAGCAACACCAGCCCGATGGTGACGAACGCTCCGATTCGCGTCAGCATGCCGGTGATGAAGGTGAACGCCGCGGCGATGGTGACCAACGCCACGATCGCGCCGAAGGCATTGGCGGGGAGCTGAATGCTGGGCACGAAGAGCTGCAACCGAGTGGCGAAGAAAATCATGGTGATGGCGGTCTGCACCCCGAGGATGGCGGCCGCGCTCGGCTCCAGCCGCTGCAGAAACGGCGGGCGCGGCCACAGCGGATCGCCCAGCAGCCGCTGCAGCCGCCACAGCAGAGCGACCGCGCCCAGCGCAACGACGAGCGCGACCAGCACCGGCAGCGACCAGAGGCGCGACCAATCGGGAACATCCCACGGGCCGGGCGGCGTGAACCAGCGGGCGTGGGCGGCCACGCCAATCGGCAGCATGCAGAGCGCCGTGGCGGCGAACGTGGCGCCGATTCGTCTGGTTAGCATCCGGCGGAGATTCGCGGTCGGCACGGTGCTGCCTCGCTCGCGGCGGCATGCGGCGAGTGGAGCAGGACGCGTGCCGCGCCGCAGCCCGATGCGGGCGAGTTGTCGTCCGGGTCAGCGGCCGAGATCGTCGAGCACCAGCCGGGCGATCCGGTTGCCGAGCCGCACGCTGTAGTTGGTGCCCCGGTCTTCCGGGTAGATCTGGGTGGTGTTGGCGAGGTAGAGATTCGGCAGCCCGGTGCGATGATCGGGCATGCGCTCGCGGTAGTGCAGCGGAATGATTGGCTGGGCGGCGCGTTCGCGGAACACCCAGGAGCGCTCGATCCAGTCGCGCTGGAACGCCGGGTTCACCTTTTGCAGCGCCGGCACGTAGGCGTCGATCAATTCCCCGTCGCTCATGGCGAAGTACGGGTGATCGGTTTCCAGATACTTGCTCAGGTAGACGAACCGCTTGCCGCCGTAGTCTGCGGGCGGCATGAAGTTGGTGTGCTCGATGATGCCGGTGAAGGGCAAATCGGGATCGGCCACATTCAACCAATAGGTGTCGGAAAGCGGCTGATTCAATTGCAGCAGCGCGACGACCGCCGCTTCGTACTCCAGACCGCCGAGATTGGCTGCGTAGGTTTCCGGCAGATCGGGCACGAGTCGCTTGAACACAGGCGAAGGCACCGTGGCGACGACAGCGTCGCAGCGGATGTCGCCTGAGGGGAACTCCGCCGCCCAGCCGCCGTCGGGGAGGGGGCGCAACTGAGCCGGACCTTCGCCGGAGCGGAGATCGGCGCCGGCCGCGCGGGCGGCTTCGGCGAGCGCGTCGATGATGACGTTGAAGCTGCCGCGCGGATAGCCGAGTTTCTCCTCATCGAGCGGGGAGCGGCGCGAAGTGGTTCGCAGCCAGATCTTGCCCCAGAACCAGACCATCGCCACCCGGTCGTAGGCGCTGCCGAATTTGGCCCGCAACTGCGCGCCCAGTGTGCGGTCGTAGGCGCGCTGCCCCAGCGCTCGGCGCAGCCAGGCGTCGGCGGTGACCGTTTCGAACCGCCGCCAGTTGCGGACCCGCTGCAGATAGGCCGTCACCATCCCGACGCGGACCCGATCGTGGAAGGGGATGAAGCCGAGCCGAAGCAGATCGAGCGCGCCGTTCAGCGGCCAGATGCGGCCGTCGGCGAAGTAGCCGACATTGGAGGGCAACCAGAGCAGTTCGTCGCCGATGCCCAATTCTTCGCACAGGGCGATGATGTCGTGGTCGCTCTGAAACAGGTGGTGATAGAAGTGCTCCAGAAAGGTTCCGGCGACCGGGAAGGCGACTGCCTGGCCGCCCAATTTCTCCGATCGCTCCCACAGGGTGACCGTGCAGCCGGCCTGGGCGAAGCGCAGCGCGGCGGTCAACCCGGCCATGCCTCCGCCGACGACGCCGATGTGGGGGGCCGCGTTAGTGCTGGGTTCGCTCATGCCGTGGTTGGTCCGCTCCGGGGTTGTGTGGGCCGATCGTGTCGGAGCGGCTCAGTTGGGGCGATGCTCCGGGTGACGGCTAGGCTACCACGGGCGAGCAGGTGAGACGCGGCGCGTCGGGCGGCATGCCGCCCGACGCGCGCAACTCCCGGTGGAGGCGCTAGCGGCACTAAGTAGGTAACCAGTCGAATTTGGAGGATTCGAGGCCGCAGCGGCGACGGCGCTCGGGG
>JADLCW010000214.1 GCA_020847015.1 Thermomicrobiales bacterium
GATGTTGTCGCCCGCTGCTGGGCCATGCGCGACTACATCACCCTCAGCCCGGGCAAATTGAACGACGCGCTCGCCACGCTGGCGCTCACCCATCGCGCGGCTATCAGCCAGCGCACGCAAGCGATCGTGGCCGCCAACCTCGCCACCGCTGACCGTTGGTTCGCCGAACACGCCGATCTCGCGTCGTGGAATCGACCGAAGGCGGGGTTGCTGGCGCTGCTGCGCTACCACGTCGATGTCCCATCGAGCGAGTTGGCCAATCTCCTGGCAGAGGAGTACAGCGTAATGCTGGCCCCCGGGTCGGCCTTCGGTTTCGAGGGCCACTTGCGGATCGGTGTCGGCCAGGAGCCGGCTGTCTTTGCCGAAGGGCTGGCGCGTTTCCAGCGCTGCCTGGAGGATCGGATCGCTGGCGGAAGCGCGCGTCTGGAACCGGCGCCGCCCGGAGCGTAGTGGCTGTCGAAAGCGCGCAGCGGGGGCGCCGGCAGATACCGGCGCCCCCGCTCCAATGCAATCGAGTTGACTGCTACAGCGCTTTGGCGGCCGCCTCCAGCGCCCGTCTGGTATCGACTTCCACCAAATGCGCCCGGTACTCGGCTGAGGCGTAATGGTCGCCGTTGATGTCCAGCCCTTCGGGCGCGGCCTTGGCCGCCGCGTCGATCGACGCCTCGTTTAGCGGCTTACCCACCAGCGCCTGCTCGGCGGCCGTGGCCCGGGTCGCCTTCGGAGTGCAGCCAGTGACGGCGATGCGCGCATCGCTGACATTGCCGTCGTCGCCAACCGTGACCGACACCGCGACGCCCACCACCGCATAGCCTGATGCCGGGTGACCGCGCTTCTGGTAGGCCATCCCGGTGCGTGCCGCCGGGTTCGGGATGGTCACTTCGGTGATCACTTCGTCCGGGTTCAGCGATGTGGTGAACAAATCGACGAACAGGTCATCGGCGGAGATCTCGCGCTCGCCGCCGGTCCCAACCGCCTTCACCGAGCCGCCGAGCGCCAGCACCACCGCCGTAAAGTCGGCCGCCGGGTCGGCGTGGGCCAGCGACCCGCCCAGCGTGCCACGCGACTGAACCTGCGGATCGCCGACGTTGTTGGCGACCTCCGACAACAGCGGCATAGCGGCCTTGAGCGCGTCGGAATCGCGCAACTGCGCATAGGTGGTCATGGCGCCGATCCGGATATCACCGTTGACGGCGATGCCGCGCAATCCATCGACCTGAGACAGATCGACCAGCGCCGACGGCACGGCCAGACGCAGCTTCATCGCCGGGATCAGCGAGTGTCCTCCCGCCAGAATCTTGGCGTCCGGGTCATTCTGGAGAAACTGGATCGCTTCCGCAACGCTGCTCGGTCGGTGGTAGTCAAATTGGCTTGGAAACACCCTTGCATCCTCCTTGTGCGCGACCGGACGCGATGACGCCCCGGCTCGGAATTTCACGTATTCGCCGCCATGCTGCGCCAGACGCGCTCCGGGGTCAACGGCATGTCCATATTCCGGATTCCGAGATGGGACACGGCGTCGATGACGGCGTTAGCGACTGCCGGCGTCGAGGCGATGGCGCCTGCCTCACCGACCCCTCTGGCTCCCAACGGGTTGACCGATGTCGGCGTTACCGTGTTTTCCAGCTCGAACATCGGAGCCATCGACGCTCGGACGATGGCGTAGTCATTGAGGGAGCCGGTGAGCATTTCGCCCTTCTCGGCGTAGACGACGCCTTCGTAGAGCGCCTGACCGAGTCCCTGGGTGATGCCGCCATGCAGTTGCCCGTCGACGATCAGCGGGTTGACCACGTTGCCGACATCATCCACCGCCACGTAGCGCTTCACCTCGGTGTCACCAGTGTCGCGGTCCACCTCCACAACGCAGATATGCGTGCCGAAGGGGAAGGTGAAGCTCGGCGGGTCGTAAAATGTGGTCGCCTCCAGTGTCGGCTCCATGCCTGCCGGCAAGTCGTACCCGACATGCGCCGCCCCCGCCAACTCCTGGATCGTCTTGCCGCTCTCCGGCGAGCCTTTAACGTAGGCGCCGCCGTTCTCGTAGACGATGTCCTCTGGGGCCGCCTCCAGCAAGTGCGCGGCGAGCTGCATCGCCTTCTCGCGCACCTTGGCCACGCTCTTGTAGATGGCCGTACCGCCGACCGCCAGCGAGCGGCTGCCGTAGCTTCCATACCCGAATGGCGTGCCCTGCGTATCGGAGTGCTTGACCTGGATATCCTCGAATGGAACGCCCAACTCGTCGGCGACCAGTTGGGAGAAGGTCGTCTCGTGACCTTGGCCATGCGGCAGCGAGCCAGTGGTGACGACTACCTTGCCAGTCAGATGGATGCGCACGTTGGCGCTTTCCCACAATCCGGCCGCCCATCCCTCGCGGCCCATGTACTGGGAGGGACCGAGCCCGCACGCTTCGACAAACGAGGAGAGGCCAATCCCCAGCATCTTGCGGTCGCCGTTCTCACGCCGCTCCGCTTGCTCGCGCCGCAAATCCTCGTACCCAACCATCTCCAGCGCGCGGTTGAGCGCCTTTTCGTAGTCGCCGCTATCGTAGGGCAGACCGCCAAGACCGTTGTCGAACGGGAAATCTTCCGGCTGGACGAAGTTGAGCCGCCGCACTTCGGCCGGGTCCACCCCCGTCGCGTTGGCGACGAGATCGACAACGCGCTCGATCATGTACGACGCCTCGGTGCGCCCGGCGCCGCGGTAAGCGTCGACCATCGCCGTGTTCGTGTAGACGCCGGTGATGCCCACGTGGATGTTCGGAATCTTGTAGCAACCGGCCACCATCCGACCGTACAGCGTCGACGGGGTTCCCGGCGCAATGGTCGAGAGGTAGCCGCCGAGGTTGGCGAACGTGTCAACTCGCAGCGCCGTGATCTTGCCGTCTTTCGTCGCTCCGATCGCCACGTCGCTATCGTGGCCGCGGCCATGGCTGGTGTGCAAGAAATTCTCCGAGCGGTCCTCGAAGAACTTGACCGGTCGGCCGCCGAGTTGCTCGCTCAGCCACAATACCAGCGGCATGTCAAAGTAGAGGTAAATCTTGCTGCCGAAACCGCCACCCACGTCGGGCGCGATCACCCGAATCTTCTGCTCCGGCACGCCGAGCACGAAGGCCGCCGTGAGCAACCGGTGCACGTGTGGAGCTTGCGATGTCGCCCACAGCGTGTACTCGCCGGTTCCCGGATCGTAGCGACCAATGGAGCCGCGCGGTTCGATCGCGGTCGGAATCAATTGCTGATTGCCAATCCGCTCCCGCACCTGCACCTCGGACGCTGCCAGCGCGGCATCCACTTGATCGGCATCCTGCCCGCAACTCCAGCGGAACACGATGTTGCTCGGCGCGTTCTCATGCAACTGCGGGGCGCCGGGCGTGGTTGCCTTGCGAGCGCCGACGACTGCCGGCAGCTCCTCGTAGTCGACCTCGATCGCCGCCAGCGCATCTTTCGCCTGATACGGACTTTCGGTCACCACCACCGCTACCGGATCACCGACCTGATGCACCTCGTCGAGCGCCAGCAACCGCGGCGTGTTGACTTTGTTTTCAACTCCGGGCGCTTGCCAGGCGCAGGGCAGCGGGTTGATGTGCTTGATATCCTCGCCGGTGAACACCCCAAGCACTCCCGGCATGGCGCGGGCAGCGTCGGCATTGATGGAGACGATGCGCGCGTGGGCGTAGGGCGAGCGCAGCACGGCCATGTGAGCGAGCCCGGGCAACCGCACATCGTCGATAAAGACGCCGGCTCCGGTGATCAACCTCGGATCTTCGCGGCGCTTGATCGGTTTGCCGACCAGCTTTTCCGGCGCTGATGCGACCATTCCAATTCTCCCGTCCCGACCGGGCGCCTCGCCGCGCCCGCGTCAACGTCGTCGTTGGCCCGCCGAGCACAGCGGCTCAGGACACAGAACGAACGGACTGCCTACGACGTCGGGGCGGACCCGCCGCTCATCTGCTCGGCCGCGTACTGGACTGCCTTGACGATGTTCTGATAGCCGGTGCAACGACAGAGGTTGCCTTCCAGCGCGTGGCGGATCTCCGTCTCGCTCGGGTTCGGGTTGCGCTTGAGCAACGAATGGGTGGACATGATCATGCCCGGCGTGCAGTATCCGCACTGCAACCCGTGCATCTCCCAGAACCCCTGCTGCACCGGGTCGTACTCGCCATCCTTGGCCAACCCCTCGATGGTCATCACCTCACCGCCGTCGGCTTGCACCGCCAGCACCGTGCAGCTCTTGATCGACTCGCCGTTGAGGTAGACGACGCAGGCGCCGCACTGGCTGGTGTCGCAGCCAATGTGCGTGCCGGTCAGTCCGAGGTTGTCGCGCAGGAAGTGGACGAGCAACAACCGCGGCTCCACCTCCGCCGCGTATTCGGTTCCGTTGACCGTCATTTTAACCGGAATGCGCGTGGCCACAGCTTCCGCCATCTCGTTTCGCTCTCCTCCGCTCCAACGGCTGCGCGGCCCCATCGCCGCCCGCTCCGTGGCCGACGCCCCGCTCGGCGCGCCCGAATTCGCGATTCATGCATCGAGTCAGCGGCCACGTGACCGCCGCGCCGACGACGCCGCATATTCGGGACGCTGCGCGTTCGCAGGCCCAGCCTGACGAGTGGGCCGAGTATACCTTCGCCCTGTTGGCTTGTCTGTATGCTCGCGCCGGGGGCGTCTACCCCAGCGCCGCCCGCACCGCTTGCCATGAGAATGGCGTGCCATCCGGGAACACGACGCCCGAGCCGTCAATCTCGACGCGCCGCTCGTCGCTGGCGTCGTAGAGCCGCGTCGGCAGATTCAGCAGGAGCGCTGGAGTTTCTCCCAGCGCCACGAACCCGTGCAGCGCACCGGGCGGCACGGCGACCATATATGGCGCAGGCGCGTCGGATGCGGCGGCCATATCGGCCAGCAGCAGCCGGCCTTGCGTGGGGGAATCGGGTCGCGCGTCCGCGACGGCCACCACGATGCGCCCGGCCAGACAGAGAAAGCGATCGGTCTGTCGTTCGTGGACGTGCCAGCGATCCTCATCGCGCGCAATGCCCGGTACGGTCACCGAGGCGTACACCTGCGCGAAGGGCATCTCCGGCCCGCACACATCGCCCCAGTCGGCGCGCAACAGCTCGGTCAGCGTTCCGCGCGGATCGCGGTTGACGCGCAGCGAACGCAGAATGGCTCCAGCCACCGGGCTGGGGTCATCGGCGCCGACGACCAGCGTCTCGCCCAGCATCGCGCGCGCTGCCACCATTTTCTGGACGCTTCGCAACGATGTCATTGCCCCGCTCCGGCCGCCAAGCGCCAACCGTACTGTTCCTCGTAGTAGCGTTGAAACCGCTCGTCGCGCTCGCGGATCGCTTCCCACCACTCAGGGTGAGCAACGTACCAGTCGACCGTATCGTCCAGCGTCTGATCGAAGGAGCGCGTCGGAGTCCAGCTCAGTTCAGCTTTGATGCGACTCGGATTCAGCGAGTAGCGGCGATCGTGACCGGGACGGTCCGGCACATGCCGGATCAGCGTTTCCGGTTTACCCAACCGCCGCAGGATGCCGCTCACTACGTCGATATTCGGTCGCTCTTCGCCCGCTCCCACGTTGTAGGCCTCGCCGCTCTTGCCGGCGCGCAGTACGCGGTCGATCGCCGCCGCATGGTCGTCGACATGAAGCCAGTCGCGCACCTGCCGACCATCGCCGTAAACCGGCAGCGGCTGATCGCGCAGCGCATTCGTAACAAATAGCGGCACCAGTTTCTCGGGGTACTGCCGCGGCCCGATGGTGTTGCAACCTCGGGTGATCACCACATCGACCCCGTATGAGATGTGATAGGCGCGGCACATCAGTTCGCCGCCGGCCTTGGCCGCAGCGTACGGCGAACGCGGCTGCAATGGGTCGGATTCGACCGACGCGCGTCCCGGTTCGA
>JADLCW010000215.1 GCA_020847015.1 Thermomicrobiales bacterium
AAGATCTCGCATACATGAGGAGGTTCAGGATGAGTGTGAATCCCGCTGCGATCGGGGATGTCCGGATGACCCGGCGCTTCGTCGTAGGTTTGCTCGTCACATCGGCAATGGTTCCCCTGGTCGGGACGGCGAGAGCGCAAGCGGCGCCGACGCTCGACGTCGTGACGCCGGCGGACGGCTCCAAGGTCGCCGCCAACGACATCGATGTGCAGGTGAAAGTGACCGGGCTGAAGTTCGACTGCTCGGCGTTCGGCACTCCCGACAAGGACGGCGTGGGCGAGGTGCTGGCGTTCCTCGACGGCGCGACGATCTCCCAACTCACCGGGTTCTATTGCATGGACACCTTCACCATTTCGGGGGAGGGGATCACGCCGGGCAAGCACACCCTCACCTTCGTGCTGGCCAGCAATACCCACGTGCCGATGATGGATACGGCCAAGCAAGTCACCATCGACTTCCAGCCGCCGGCTCCGGCTCCGCTGCCAGCGGCGAACTTCACCGGCAACCCGGGCGTCAAGCTGGATAGCCCGAAAGACGGCGCGACGGTGGCGGCCTCCTTCCCGGTGAAGCTGACGCCGGAGAACTTCACGCCCAATGCCGGGCTGGAAGGCAAGACGAATGTCGCCGGGTTCGGTCACTATCATGTGTGGGTCGATGCGCCGGCGAAGCACGAATCGCTGGCCGGCTTGGTGCTGATGCCGGGCGTCAACGAATTTACGCTCGACCTGAGCGCGTGGGGTCCGGGCAAGCACACGATCCGGATCGAAACAGCTCAGAACGACCACACCATGTACGACCCGTCCACGCCGGTGGAGTTCACCGTCGATGTCAGCGGGTCCGCGACGCCGGCGGCGGGCGCGGCGGCAGCGGGCGCGGCGACAAGCACCAAGGCGGCCGAGGCTGCCGCGCCGGTGACCGTCAAGATGACGGGAGGACTCCGGTTCGATCCGGCCGATGTCACGGTGAAAGTCGGTCAGACAGTGACCTGGGAGAACGCAAGCCCCATTCAGCATACGTCGACTGACGATCCATCAAAGAACCCCGTAGCGTCGGCGCATCCGGAATTCTCGGTGCTGCCTGACGGAGCGGAGGCGTGGGATTCCGGGTTGGTGGACCCGGGCAAGACGTTCTCTCATACATTTACGGTTGCCGGGACATACCACTACTTCTGCATCCCGCACGCGCTGTCCGGCATGTTGGGAACGGTCACCGTTCAGTAGGTTGCATTGCGGACGCCGTGCCGCACCGGCGGCACGGCGCACCCTGGAGGATGCGCGGCTCATGCTGGCGGCGCTCGGGTTCATTGGCGCCTCCATCGTGCTGGTGGGCGTCGTCACCTTCCTGGAAGAACCACTCGCGAAAGAACTGGACGCCTTTCGACTCGACGCCGCGCTGCGGCTGGGCGCGCTGGTGCTGGCGGTGATCGCGCTGGCCGCCGCGCCCGGGGTCGGGCTGCCAGCCGCCGGTCCGGGACTCGCCGGAGTTGGCGTCGGACTCTTGTTCGGCGTCGCCTCCGTCGCCTACTGCTTCGCCATCGGTTCGAAGTCATCGTGGCTGGTCGCCTCGATAAGCAACGGGTACGTCGTAGTGACCGTGGTGCTCGGCGTGCTGGTGCTGGGCGAATCGCTGACGCTGTGGGTGCTTGGCGGGCTGGTGTTGACGCTGGCGGGCATCGTCGCGCTATCCTGGCGCTCGCCCGCGAAGGGGCACGCCCGAACCGATAACGGCGGGTTGCGGCAGATGGTGAAGGCCGCGTCGCCGTTAGGCATTTTCATTGTATTGACCGGCGTCGGCGCATTTCTGGAGAAGCCGATGCTGGGGGATCTCACTCCGCTGCAACTCAACGCCGCAGTCGCCACCGGAATGGCCGCGGTCGGGGTCGCCGCCGTCGGAGCGCGCGACCGCCGGGTCCCGACGGGGAAGGCGGCGTTGGCGACGGCCGGTCTTGGCGTGCTGCTGGGGTTGGGGGCGATTACCTATTACCTCGGTTTGCAACACCTGCCGGTTTCGGTGGCGGCCACGTTGTCCAACACGTACGTGCTGGTGGCGGCCGCGCTGACGGTGCTGTTTGGTCACCAGCGGATCACGCTTCGCCAGGTTGCCGGGGCGGTGTCCGCGCTCGCCGGAGCCACGCTGCTCACGTTGCCCTTCTCCTGATCCATCGCCAGCGTTCGCGCGATCCTGTGACTTACGGATAGCGATGAACGGCGTCCCTATTCCCGGCGCCGGGAATGGGGGCGCCGTTCCATGCGCGCCGTTCCGCCAGGTCGTACGCTGTACGCTGTGCACGATGTCGCCCGCCGTGACGGCCGCGGGCGACATGAAGGGGAATGGGGGGCACCGATGGACGCTCATCGTTTCGATTCGCTGGCCCGGGCGCTTGGCGCCCCGTCCACACGCCGCCGCGCGCTCGGCGCGCTCGCCGCTGGAGGACTCTTCGGCGGACTGGGCCGCGCGGCTCCCGCGATTGCGGCGCGGGATGGCGTGTGCACGCTCGATTTCGTGGCGACCGTGCGGCAGGGGCCGGGCGCCGGTCAAACTCAAAACGCCAACCAGACTGCACCGGGCGACGTGCGGGGGACATTGAGTTTTTCGCTGACGGAGACGGGCGCGCTGAAGGGCGGCGCCTTGCGGCGCTCAGACGGGGCCAGCTTGCCGGTGGTGGGACAAGCGGTCGGCGTCTCGCTTCAGATGCGCATCACCTTCCCGGACGGAACGGCCATGGTGGCGGTCGGGGTTGGCGAGCAGCCGATCGCTGACTGCCGAGGCGCGCTCAGCGGGCTGGCGACCGGACCGACAGCGGGCGATCTGGGCGACTGGCGGGCGTCCGCTCAGGGAACCACCGCCGCGCCGGCCGTGACTCGCCAGGGCGACACGCAACCAAAAGACGCACAGCCCAAAGAGAAGCCGCCCAAGGAGAAGCCGCCCAAAGACAAGAAGCCGGATGCCCAGCCGACCGCGATCCCGACGCCGACGCCGACGCCGGAGGCAGCCGTCTGCGCGGCCGGTCTGACCCGATGCGGGGCGGCCTGTGTGGATCTGGCGACCGATCTGGCGAATTGCGGCGCCTGCGATGCCGTTTGCGAAAGCGGACTGGTGGCGGTGGCGTGCCGCGGCGGCGAATGCGTGCGCGCCGACTGCCCTCCCGATCAAGCGTATTGTGGAGCGGTCGACGGCTGCCGCGATCTCGCTCGCGATCCTGCCCACTGCGGCGCCTGCGGAGCGCCCTGCGCGGCGAATCAGGAGTGCGCGGCTGGCGTGTGCCGCGATGTGACCGTCGCCTGCCTGGACGGGCAAACCCGCTGCGGCGACGAGTGCGTCGATGTGTTCAGCAATGATTTCAACTGCGGCGAGTGCGGCAATGTGTGCAGCGATCTCGGGGCCTCGATGTTCTGCGAAGGAGGATTTTGCCGAGAGCCGGGCTGCCCGGCGGGCACGACCGATTGCGGCGGCTATTGCGCCGATCTCGCCACCAGCGCGGACAACTGCGGCGGTTGCGGCATCCCGTGCGCGGCCGGGGAGTGGTGCAACGCCGGGGTGTGCGTCAGCGGCGCCGCGCAATGCGAGCCGGGGATGACCAACTGCCACGGTGTTTGCGTCGATCTCACCGCCAACGCGGAGCACTGCGGCGTCTGCGACTTCGCCTGCGGAGCCGGGGAATGGTGCGACGGCGGGATGTGCGCGGCGGCGGAGTTCGCCTGCGGCGGCCCGGGCGACGTGTGCGCGACGAACGACGAGTGCTGCTCCGGGGTGTGCGACGGCGGGGTGTGCGCGGCGCCGCAGTTCGCCTGCGGCGGCCCGGGCGATGCCTGCGCCAGCGACGACGAGTGCTGCTCCGGGGCCTGCTTCATGGATGCCGCCGGGGGAGGCTCCTGCTTCTGAGCGACGGCAGGCGGAGCGGGGCGTCCCGCTCCGCCCGCCGATGATGGCGCGCGGGCGCGGGTAGCGTATCCTTGGCGATTGGGTCGCCGGCATTCGGCGACCCAATCGTTCGCGCGCCGTGAGGACCCGATCGCATGACCGCCGAGGTGGAGCCGGCCGCCGGCCCGCGCCCCGGTCCGTGCTCGTACCACCCCAACGTGGAAACGCTGCTGCGCTGCTCGCGCTGCGGCAAGCCGATCTGCCCGCAGTGCGGGGTGCGGACACCAGTGGGGTTGCGCTGTCCGGATTGCGCCGGGGTGGCCGGTCTGGTTGGGCCGATGGGCGGCGTGCGCACCCTGCAAGCGCTGGCCCACGGGTTGCTGGTGACCGTGCCGGTCGGAGTGGTCTGGGCATTTTTCCCCGACTGGGCGTTCTACCTGGCGCTGGTGATGGGATTCGCCGGGGCGGAAGCGGTCGCGCGGGCGGTTCCCGGACGGCGCGGCCCGGAGTTGCAGGCGATCGCCGTGGTTGTCGTGCTGGTCGGTTTGGCGCTGAGCCGCCTGGTGCTGCTGACCCGCCTGGGAGTGGATCTGGCCGATATCGGCCGTATCGATTTCGCGGCGCCCCGGGTGCAGCGGGCGCTGCACCTGCAGCCGATTCCGGATCTCATCTTCGCCGCCCTGCCGATCGTCATCGCGTTTTTCCGTTTTCGCTAACCGCCGCGGGCGAGACGCGCTGCGGGTCGAAGCCGATGAGCGAACCAGCATTGCCCATGATGTGGCATGCGCCGAACCGGGGCGAATTGCGCGAGACGATCGCGGCGGTGCTGCGAACGGCGGATGCGCCGGGAGCGGCGGTGGCGCTGGTCGTGGATGGGCGACCAACGCTGTCCGTGGGGGTCGGTCATCGGAACCTCGCTCGCGATCTGCCGCTCGATGCGGCAGCGCGCACGTACGCCTACAGCATCACCAAGACGATGCTCGCCGTGGCCGCGCTGCGTTTGGCCGAGACAGGGCGGCTGATGCTGGACGCTCCGATCCGCGCGATCCTCCCCGATGCGGCGCTGAGCGAGCGCGCCACCCTGCGCCGGCTGCTGAACCACACCGCCGGCGTGCCCGATTACGGTGCGATGCCGGAGCACCACGCCGCGCTACGAGCCGACCCGACCGCGCCGTGGACGTCGGCGGAGTTTCTCGACCGGACGCTGCCGGGCGGTCTGCGCTTCCCGCCCGGCGAGGGCTGGGGTTACTCCAATATCGGCTATTTGCTGGTCCGATTGGCGATCGAGCGAACCACGGGGCAATCGTTGCGGACGGCGCTGGTGTTCCGGCCGGCGGCGATGCGCCAGACCTGCATCGCCGAATCGCTCGCCGACGCGGCCGGGTTGACGCCGGGCTACAGCATATTGCTCGACCGCGACGGCGCGCTGCGGGACATGACCCGGCGCTATCACCCCGGCTGGGTTTCGCATGGCGCGGCGATCGCGACGGCGGCGGATCTGACCCGCTTCCTCGAAGCGCTCTTTTCCGACCGCCTGCTGCGGCCGGAATCGCTGGCGACGATGCTGGAGGTGACGCCGGTTCCGGGAGCGCACCCGCCGTTCGTCCGACCCGCCTACGGACTCGGTCTGATGATCGATCTTGGTTCGCCGTGGGGCACGGTCGCCGGACATGCCGGCAGCGGACCGGGGTATGCGACGGCGGCGTTCCACGCCACGGACGCGGCCGGTCGCCGGGTGACGAGCGCGGCGCTGGTCAACCGCGACGGGTCCGATGCGGCCACGCGGATTGCCTTCGCGCTCATCGCCGCCTGCGCACAAGGAGCGTGCGGGAACCAGGGCGATTGAGTGCGGGGAGCCGGGTCGGCTGTCCGCGCCATGCGCTCACTCCCACTCGTCGGGACGAGGCACGGCGCGCAGGCGAGGCGCTTGCACTTTCGACCAGCGTTGCCCGACGTACACCTCGCCCAGACGGTGCGCTTCGTTCCACACCTCCCGGATCGGCACGTCGGCCGCGCGGGCCAGCGCCAGGCAGTCGTCGTATTCGGGTCTGGCGTCGATGACGCGCCCGCGCCAGCCGCGCAGCTTGAGGCGAACCTCCCCCCAGCGGGTGGTCGTCGTTTCGAAGCGGCGCTCGGCTTTGGTGCGCTGCACCGGCCAGCAGCGCACCCCGAGGGTGGTCGTTTGTTCGATGAACACGCGCTCCAGCTCCGCGCGCCGGCCCGCCGGGGCGATCGCCGAAACGATGGTCGCCGGGCGACCTTTCTTCATGATCGCCGGGGTCAGCCAGACATCGAGCGCGCCGGCGGCGAAGAGACGCTCCAGCAGCAGTTCGGTAAACTGCGGATTCATGTCGTCGAGATTGGTTTCCAGCACGATCTCGTCCGGTTCGCGCTCATCGGGCGCGGGTTCGCCGGCATCGGTGGTTTCGCCGATCCAGACCCGCAGCGCATTTGGCCAGGGGAGTTCTCGGCCGCCGAACCCGTAGCCGATCGCGCCGGGCGCGAAGGCGGGGCGACGGAACTCGGCAAGGGTCGTCAGAATGGCGGCCCCGGTCGGCGTGAGCAATTCGCCAGGAACACCCTCCTGCGCGGGCGGAACCGGCGCGACCGGCGCGTTGGCGCGGGCCAGCAGCGCGGCGGTGGCCGGGGCCGGCACGGGCAGTTGACCGTGCGCCGCCGTCACCCAGCCGCTGCCAAGCCGGGGCGGATCGCTGGTGATCCGCTCGACGCCCAGCGCATGCAACCCCAGGCAGGTTCCGACGATATCGACGATGGCGTCGGTGCCACCCACCTCGTGAAAGTGGACGTCGTCTGACGCCATGCCGTGAACGCCGGCCTCGGCTTCAGCGAGACGTTCGAAGATGGCTAGGGCGCGCTGGCGGACTGGCTCCGGCAAGGGCGCCGTGTTGATGATCCCCCGGATTTCCGTCCAACGGCGACTGTGGCGCTCCTCGTGGACGATGACGGCGCAGCGCGTGCCGGTCAGCCCGTGCCGCACGATCCGCTCGACCCGAAACTCCCACGGGTCGAGCGGCAGCGGAGCGAGTCCGCCCCGCAGCTCATCCAGGGGCAACCCGGCATCGAGCAGGGCGCCGAGCATCATATCGCCGCTGGCGCCGGAAAACGGGTCAAAATGAGCGATGCGCACGGGAACCCTCGCGCTTGGCGCGCGCCGGCCACGCGCCCGGATTTGATCCGCAGGGGGAGGGTAGCAGAGCGACGCCGGGTCGCGGTGCTACGATCCCGCCCACGAACCTTTGGCGACGATGCGGAAAGGACAAACGACGATGGCGACGGCGCCGACCGCGACGACGCGGCGCTATGGCGGGCATTCGATGACCGCGCCCTTGCGGCGGGTGCTGGTGCGCCAACCGGCGCCGCCGGCGACCGGCGAGGAGCACGGTCCCTTTGGTTACCCGCATCCGGTGGATCACGTGGCGACCGAACGCCAACACGCGGCGTTTCGCGACCTGCTGGCCGAAGCCGGAGCTGAGGTGATCGTGACCGGGCCGGACGAAGCGGGGCTGCTGGACGCGATTTTTGCCTACGACCCGTCGATCGTGACCGATCGCGGAGCGATTCTGCTGCGGCCGGGCAAGGAATTGCGCCGACCCGAAGTGGATCGCCACGCAGCGAGCTATGCCGAACTGGGCATCCCCATTCTCGGTCGCATCGAGGCGCCGGGCACGGTGGAAGGCGGCGACACCCTGTGGCTGGACGAGCGGACCCTGGCGGTCGGTCGCGGGTATCGCACCAACGAGGCGGGCATCGCGCAATTGCGGGCCATGTTGGAGCCGATCGGGGTGGATGTGCTGCGTGTGGAGTTGCCCCACTGGCGCGGTCCGCAGGAATGCCTGCACCTGATGAGTTTCATCAGCCCGGTGGCCGACGATCTGGCGGTGGTGTATCTGCCGCTGATGGCGACCCCTTTCGTCGAGGATCTGGAGCGGCGCGGAATCCAGTTCATCGAGGTTCCGGACGAGGAATTCGAAACCCACGGCTGCAACGTGCTGGCGCTGGGGCCGCGCCGGGTGCTGGTTTGCGATGGCAGCCCGCTCACCCGCGCCCGGCTGGAAGCGGCGGGAGTGGACACGCTGCTGTACGAAGGATCGGAGATTTCCCACAACCGGGCCGGCGGTCCCACCTGTCTGACCCGCCCGATCTTGCGGCAGGCGTGAGCGGCGTAGAGGCGGGCGACTGGATGAGCAACGCACTGGCTCACCGTCTTGACGCGCCAGCGCACGGTCCATTACCGTGCGTCGTCCATCAAGCGGCGGATCGCGGTCAGCAATCGCGACGCGCCAATGGACGCCGGTCGCCGGAGACCGGGTGGTCGCTGCGAGGAGGCAGGCGGATGAACGATCGGGAGCAGATCGAGGCGCTCAAGGAGTTGGAGCCGGCGGAGGTGGCGCGCCGTCTCCGAACCGGTCAAATCAGCCGCCGCGATGTCGGCAAGCTGTTCGCCGCGATTGGGCTGACCGCAACGCTGGGACCCATGTTCGCTCGCGGCGAGGCGAGCGCGGCCAGCGATCTGACCATGATCGTCTGGGAGGGGTACTCCGACGATACGTGGGCCAAACCCTTCGAGGAGACCAACGACGCCAGAGTCGAAGCCACGTTCGCCGGCACCGGCGATGAGATGTTCGCCGCTATGCAAGGCAGCGGCGGGTCCACCTACGATCTGGTTTCCGCGTCCTCCGATTTGCCGCGTCGCCTCTACGACGCCGATCTCCTGATGGAGATCGACCCGGCGAAACTCACCAATTTCCCCGATCTCTACCCGCAGTTCCAGAAGCCGCCCTACATCACCTTCGACGACAAGCTCTACGGGGTGAACTTCGCCTGGGGGCCGACCACGCTGCTCTTCGACCCCGAGGTCGTCACCAGTGAGCCGACCTCGTGGAGCGCGATGCTCGACGAGCAGTACAAGGGCAAGCTCGCCACCTGGAACTATCCGCTGCAGATCGGGCAATACGCGTTGCTGCTCGACCCGAAACCGGAGAACCCATTCGAACTGAGCGACGAGCAACTGGCGCAGGTCAAGGACATGCTGATCGCCCAGCGACCGCTGATTCGCAAGTATTGGGATCTTGGCGGCGAGGTGGCCGAATTGTATTTGAACAAGGAGATCGTCATCTCCGACGGCTGGCCCTACATCAAGGCGCAGGTGAAGGAGTCGGGCGGCAATATCGGGCAAGTGCTGCCGGAGGAGGGCGTCACCGGCTGGTCGGATTCGTGGTGCATCTCCAAACACGCCGCCGATCCGGAGCTGGCGCTGAAATGGGCCGACTTCATGATCGGACCGGTCGGGCAACAAGGCATCATCGACGTGATGACCTATGCGGTCACCAACAAGAAGGTGATCGAAACCCTGCCGGCCGAACTGCGCGAAGAGCTGCGCATGACCGATATCCCGAACGACTACGCCAAGATTCACATGTGGCAGTTCATCCCCGGCTACGACAAGTGGGTTCTGATCTGGCAGGAAGCGACGGCCGGCTAGTCCGCTCGCTGCAGATCGCGCGGGGAGCCGGTTCGCCGGCCATCCCGCGCGGTCGGCCGCCGGATTTGCTGCACCGTCTTCCCCGAGGACGCCATGGCTACGGCCACCGCCGCACAGCCCGCCAGCCGCGGGACCCGACCCAACGCCGCCGGCGCGGGGCCGTTCGCCCTGTTGGCGGCGCCGCTTGGGTGGATGCTCGTGTTCTACCTGATGCCGCTCGGCATCCTGCTGGCGCACGCCTTCTGGTCGGTCGACTATCTGACCATCGACCGCACCTTCACGCTGAAGAATCTGCAGACGGTGGCGACCAATTCACTCTACCCGACGGTGATTCTGCGCACCTTTCTGATGGCCTCGGCGGTGACGCTGACCAGCATCGCCATCGCCTTCCCGTTGGCGTATTTTCTCGCCAAGAAGGTGACCGCGCGGCGCGAACTGCTGCTGATGATGGTGGTTTTTCCGCTGTGGAGTTCCTATCTGGTGCGAGCCTTCGCCTGGAAGACGATTCTCGGGGCCAATGGCATCCTGAATTCGTTTCTGCTCTGGACCGGACTCATCGATCAGCCGATCACGGCGTTTCTCTATTCCAAGACGGGCATGTACATCACCTTCTGCCACGTCTGGCTGCCCTTCATGATCCTGCCGCTCTACACCGTGCTGGACCGGTTGCCCAACAGTCTGCTGGAAGCATCGGCCGATCTCGGTTCCAGCGGCTGGCAGACCTTCCGCCGGGTGATTTGGCCCCTGTCGATTCCGGGCGTCATGGCCGGTAGTTTGAGCGTGTTCAGCCTGACCATGGGCGACTACATCACCCCGTCCCTGATCGGCGGCAGCCCCGGGACGGAGCTGATCGGCGGCATCGTGGCGGATCAATTCGGCATCGCCAACAACTGGCCGCTCGGCGCGGCGCTGATCCTGCCGGTGCTGGCCATCGTCATCGTGTTCTTGCTGGTGGCCAATCGGTTTGGAGCGCTGGGGCGGAGCGAACCATGAACCTCGCCAACGAATTGCCGCTGCCCCGGCCGCGCCGCCGGCGCGGACCGCGCAACAGCGGGCTGACCGCCGCCGCCGTGGCGGTTTATCTGTTCCTCTATTTGCCGCTGGTCGTCGTGGTGCTCTATTCGTTCAGCGCGACCAAGGTCAATGCCTGGCCGATCGAGGGCTACACCCTCGATTGGTATCGCGAACTGCTGCAAGACGGCGACATCTGGGAGTCGCTGCGCTTCTCGGTGTTCGTCGGGTTGTGCGCCTCGGGGGTGGCGGTCGTGCTGGGCGCCATGACCGCCTACGCGCTGGATCGCTTCCGGTTTCGCGGCAAAACGGTCGTCCGCTTCGCGGTGGGGCTGCCGATCGTGTTGCCGGGCATCGTCACCGGGGTGGCGCTGCTGACGTTTTTCAGTTCCACGCTGGGGTGGCAATTGTCGGCGCGGACGATCGTCATCGGTCACGTGACGTTCTGCATCACCCTCGTCGTCAACAGCGTGGCGGCGCGGTTGTCGCAGTTGCCCCGGTCGCTGGACGAGGCCTCGGCCGATCTCGGGGCAACGCCGTGGCGGACCTTCCGGCGGGTGACCTTTCCGCTGGTGCGTCCCTCGATTTTCGCCGGAGCGATCCTCGCCTTCACGCTGTCATTCGACGAGATCATCGTCACGTTCTTTTTGACCGGGCGGGAGAAAACGTTGCCGCTGCTGATTTGGGGCCGGTTGCGGCGCGGCATCTCGCCCGAGATCAACGCCGTCGCAACGGTCATCATCCTGGTGTCGCTGGTGCTGGTCGTCGTGGCCAATCGAGTGTTGCGGCGATCCGGGCAATCATTGTTCTAGCGCGGCGGCGCGCTTGGGAGATGGATGGCAACGATGACGACGGGTTCGCGCCGGCACGGCGAGACGGGCGATGCGGCAGCCGCGCCCTCGGTCGAGTTGCGCGACATCCGCAAGAGTTTCGGCGGCATCACGGCCGTCGACGGCATTTCGCTGGTGGTCGGGCAGGGAGAATTCCTGACCCTGTTGGGACCGAGCGGGTGCGGCAAGACGACGACGCTGCGGATGATCGGCGGGTTCGAGTTGCCGACCTCCGGCGAGGTGTATATCGGCGGTCAGCCGATGGGCGACCGACCGCCCTACCGCCGCCCGGTCAATACGGTATTCCAGAACTACGCGCTCTTCCCTCATCTGACGGTGGGGCAGAACGTGGCCTACGGACTGGAGATGGCCGGCGTTGGAAAAAAGGAGCGGGCGCGCCGGACCACCGAGGCGCTGGAGATGGTGCGCTTGCCGCACGTCGAACGGCGCAAACCGGCGGAACTTTCCGGCGGGCAGCAGCAGCGCGTGGCGCTGGCGCGGGCGCTGGTGAACCGCCCCGCCGTGCTGCTGCTGGACGAGCCATTGGGAGCGCTCGATCTGAAGCTGCGCAAGGCGATGCAGATGGAGTTGAAGGCGCTCAACCGCGAGGTGGGGGCGACGTTCATCTATGTCACCCACGATCAGGACGAGGCGCTGACGATGAGCGACCGCATCGCGGTGATGCGCGATGGGCGGGTGCAGCAACTGGGCACACCGGCGGAGATGTACGAGCGCCCGCGCAACCGCTTCGTGGCCGACTTTATCGGTCAGACCAATTTCCTGGCCGTCGAGGTGGCGGATCTCGATGGCGAGTGGGCCATTGGGCGCGCGGCCGGCGGGCAGCGGGTGCGGGTGCGACGCGCCGACGGAACGATGCGGGGTGAGCTGGCGACGTTGGCGGTGCGCCCGGAGAAGGTGATGCTCCGGGCCGATGCGCCGGAGCGCCCGGACTGGAACCATCTGGAGGGGGTGCTGGAGGAGGCGATCTACCTCGGCGCCCACAGCCAGTACGTGCTGCGGCTGCCTGCCGACGAACGGATCATCGTGCATCGCCAGAACCGGGCGGTGGGAGAGGAGGAGCCACGCCTCGGCGAAACGACCGTGGTCGTCTTCGATCCGGCCGCGGCGACGTTGCTGAACGATTGACCGAGCGCGGTCCGGATCGGCTCGGCAGTTCGCAGACAGATCAACCGGCCGCGAGACTTCGCCTGGCCTCCGCCACGGTTCTGGGCGTGGTCGCGCGGCGTGAGCGGCTGCACGCACGATCGCGGGGTGGCGACCTGGGACATCGCGCCGGGATCGGCGCTCCTTTCGATCGCCTGCCGATGTCCAGCGATCGCCCGTACCGGAATCTGCCTGGCAAGGCGGCGAGCGCGCGCCGGACCGGGATGGTTGGGATCTGGGTCAATCGTCTGTCCGGATGATGATTCCGGGGCATGGGCGCGAACACGCGTGCCTCGCATTGTCCCGGCCGGGCTGTCGGCCGCTTCGCCTCGCCCGGCATCATGATCTGGTGACCGCTCGCCGATTGGGCGTCCAGGACGCCATCCTGTGCGAAACTGCCGACTGACTGGATGCGGCGCG